>DASYKU010000024.1 GCA_035995165.1 Mycobacteriales bacterium | reverse complement strand
GGACGTCCTGCTGCTCGACGTCACCCCGCTGTCCCTCGGCATCGAGACCAAGGGCGGCGTGATGACCAAGCTGGTCGAGCGCAACACCACGATCCCGACCAAGCGGTCGGAGGTCTTCACCACGGCGGACGACAACCAGCCCTCGGTGCAGATCCAGGTGTATCAGGGCGAGCGCGAGATGGCCGCGTACAACAAGAAGCTCGGCATGTTCGAGCTGACCGGCCTGCCGCCGGCCCCGCGGGGCGTCCCGCAGATCGAGGTCACCTTCGACATCGACGCCAACGGCATCGTGCACGTGTCCGCGAAGGACACCGCGACCGGCAAGCAGCAGGCGATGACGATCACCGGTGGCTCCGCGCTGCCGAAGGACGACATCGAGCGGATGATGCGCGACGCCGAGGAGCACGCCGACGAGGACAAGCGGCGGCGCGACGAGGCGGAGACCCGCAACGTGGCCGAGTCCCTGCAATACCAGACCGAGAAGTTCCTCGCGGAGAACGGCGACAAGCTGCCCGAGGAGAAGCGGACCGAGCTGACCGACGCGCTCGGTGAGCTCCGCTCGGCGCTGGGCGGCTCGGACACCGCCGCGATCAAGGCGGCGCACGAGGCCGTCTCCCGGATCTCCCAGGAGGCCGGCGGCGCGATGTACGCGCAGCAGCAGGCCGGTGCCCAGGGCGGTGCATCCGGTGACCAGTTCACCGACCCGACCGCGGGCGGCCCGACCGACGACACCACCGGTGCCCGGCAGGCCGACGACGACGTGGTCGAGGCGGAGATCGTGGACGAGCCGAACGAGGACCGCCGGTGAGCGACCGCTATCCGGAGGAGCCGCGGGTCGTGGTGAACGACCGGCGGCGGATCGACCCGCAGACCGGTGCCCCTCGCGGCACCGGGCCTGCGGGCGCGGCGGGGCCGGGCAACGCGCCCGGCCCGGCCGGCCCGCCCGCCGGCGGTGAGACCCCGCCCGGCGCCTCCGCGGAGGAGCTCGCCGCGGCCACCCAGGCCCTGGTCGAGCGCACGACCGACCTGCAGCGCGTGACCGCTGAGTACGCGAACTACCGCAAGCGCGTCGACCGCGACCGTGCCGCCACCGTCGAGATGGCGACCGGGGCCGTGCTGGCCGCGCTGCTGCCGGTGCTGGATGACGTCGACCGGGCCCGCCAGCACGGCGACCTGAGCGGCGCGTTCAAGGCCGTGGCCGACCAGCTCGAGGCGACGCTGGAGAAGCTCGGCCTGTCTCCGTACGGGGAGGCGGGCGAGCGGTTCGACCCGACCCTGCACGAGGCGGTGGCCCACCAGACCAGCGCCGAGGTGACCGAGCCGACCTGCGTGGCGGTGCTCCGCCGCGGCTACCGGCTCGGCGACCGGATCCTGCGGGTGCCGCTGGTGGCGGTGGCCGAGCCGGGGGCGGCGGACCCGTCGGACGGCGAGCCGCCGGCCGAGTGGTTCGGCGATGAGAACACGGCGGAGTAGGAGAGGAGGCGCCCGGTGAGCACCAAGGACTTCCTGGAGAAGGACTACTACAAGGCCCTGGGCGTCGCGAAGGACGCCTCCGGGGCCGAGATCAAGAAGGCGTACCGCAAGCTCGCCCGCGAGCTGCACCCGGACAAGAACCCGGGTGACGCGAAGGCCGAGGCCCGCTTCAAGGAGGTCTCCGAGGCGTACGACGTCCTCTCCGACGAGTCCCGCCGCCGTGAGTACGACGAGGCCCGCTCGCTGTTCGGCAGCGGCGTGCCCGGCAGCGGTTTCCCGGGCGGCTTCCGCCCGGGCGCCGGGACGGGTGCCGGGACCGGGACCACGTTCGACCTGAACGACCTGTTCGGGCAGAGCGGGACCCGGTCCAACCCGGGCGCCGGCGGGCTGGGCGACCTCTTCGGCGGGCTGTTCGGCGGGGGGCGCGGCGGGGGCACCAGGCCCGGCCGCGGCTCCGCGCCGGGCGCCAGCCGCGGAGCCGACGTGGAGACCGAGGTGACCCTCGACTTCCCGGAGGCCGTGCAGGGCGTCACCGTCCCGCTGCAGCTGGCCAGCCCGGCCAGCTGCCGGACCTGCGGGGGCAACGGGGCCCGTCCGGGCTCCGCGCCGCGGCAGTGCCCGGCCTGCCTCGGCACCGGGCTGATCACCCGCAACCAGGGTGCGTTCGCGTTCAGCGAGCCGTGCCGGGAGTGCCGCGGGACCGGCTCGGTCATCGACGACCCGTGCCCGGACTGCCACGGCAGCGGGGTCACCACCCAGACCCGCACGATCACGGTGAAGATCCCGGCCGGCGTGGCCGACGGGCAGCGGATCCGGCTGGCGGGCAAGGGCGTACCCGGGCAGCGCGGCGGGCCGGCGGGCGATCTGTACGTGCGCGTGCACGTCCGCTCCGACGACCTGTTCGGGCGCAAGGGCGACGACCTCACGCTGGTGTTGCCGGTCACGTTCCCGGAGGCGGCGCTCGGCACGACCGTGCGGGTGCCGACGGTGGACGGCGCGGTGACGCTGAAGATCCCGGCCGGAACGGCGTCCGGGCGGACCTTCCGGGTCCGCGGCCGGGGCGTGCCGAAGAAGTCCGGATCGGCCGGCGACCTCATGGTCACCGTCGAGGTGGCGGTGCCGAAGAACCTGCCGGCCGAGGCCAGGGAGACGCTGGAGAAGTACGCGGCGGCCCAGCCGGACGACCCGCGCCCGCACATCACCGCGGCGGTCGACGAGCGTGCGTGACCATCGGGTGACCCAGTTCCCGGAGGACGCGCCGGTCTTCGTCATCTCGGTGGCGGCGCAGCTCGCCGGCATGCACGCGCAGACGCTCCGGCAGTACGACCGGCTCGGGTTGGTCAACCCGAGCCGGACGCCGGGCGGCGGCCGCCGCTACTCGGCCCGGGACGTGGCCCTGCTGCGCGAGGTGCAGCGGCTGTCCCAGGAGGAGGGCGTCAACCTGGCCGGCATCAAGCGGATCATCGCGCTGGAGCAGGAGGTCGAGGCGCTGCAGGATCAGGTGGCGGCGCTGATGACCGAGCTCGACCAGGCCCGCGGGCCGTCCACGGCCCTGGTGGTCTGGAAGCCCACCCGCCGGCGCTAGAGCCAAGTTGAGTGGAACACACTCAACTTTTGGCTCGTTGTCTCTCGTAGAGCACGTACACGGAGCGGGAGTACATGGAAGCCAACAAGCTGACCACCAAGAGCCAGGAGGCGGTGTCGGCCGCCGTCCGGCACTCCGTCGACCGGGGCAACCCGTCGGTCGAGCCGACGCACCTGTTGACGGCGTTGCTGGAGCAGACCGAGGGCACCGCCGGCGCGCTGCTGCGCGCGGTCGGCGCCGACCTCATCGACGTCCGGGCCGAGAACGAGGCCCTGCAGGGGCGGCTGCCGAGCGCGAGCGGGTCCACCGTGGCCGCGCCGCAGTTCGGCCGGGACCTGCACAAGGTCATCAGCGCCGCGGTCAAGCAGGCCGAGGAGCTGGGTGACGAGTACCTGTCCACCGAGCACCTGCTGGTCGGCCTGGCCTCCGACGGCGGCCCGGTCGCGGACCTGCTCAAGCGGCACGGCGCCGCCGCCGACACGCTGCTGGCCGCGTTCGCCCAGATCCGCGGCTCGGCCCGGGTCACCTCGCCCGACCCCGAGGGCACGTACCAGGCCCTGGAGAAGTACGGCGTGGACCTCACCGCGGCCGCCCGCGACGGCAAGCTCGACCCGGTCATCGGCCGGGACACCGAGATCCGGCGGGTCGTGCAGGTGCTGTCCCGGCGGACCAAGAACAACCCGGTGCTGATCGGCGAGCCGGGGGTCGGCAAGACCGCGGTCGTCGAGGGCCTGGCCCAGCGGATCGTGGCCGGCGACGTGCCGTCCTCACTGCGGGACAAGAAGCTCGTCTCGCTCGACCTCGGCGCGATGGTCGCGGGCGCGAAGTACCGCGGCGAGTTCGAGGAGCGGCTCAAGGCCGTCCTGGCCGAGATCAAGAACTCCGACGGCCAGGTCGTCACGTTCATCGACGAGCTGCACACGGTCGTCGGGGCCGGCGCCGCCGAGGGCGCGATGGACGCGGGCAACATGCTGAAGCCGATGCTGGCCCGCGGCGAGCTGCGGATGGTCGGCGCGACCACGCTGGACGAGTACCGGCAGCGGATCGAGAAGGACCCGGCGCTGGAGCGGCGCTTCCAGCAGGTCCTCGTCGGCGAGCCGTCGGTGGAGGACACCATCGGCATCCTGCGCGGCCTGAAGGGCCGGTACGAGGCGCACCACCAGGTCCAGATCGCGGACTCGGCGCTGGTCGCCGCCGCGACCCTGTCCGACCGCTACATCACCGCCCGGTTCCTGCCGGACAAGGCGATCGACCTGGTCGACGAGTCCGCGTCCCGGCTGCGGATGGAGATCGACTCCCGGCCGGTCGAGATCGACGAGCTGCAGCGCGCGGTCGACCGGCTGAAGATGGAGGAGCTGGCGCTGGCCACCGAGACCGACCCGGCCTCGGTGGAGCGGCTGGAGCGGCTGCGCCGCGACCTGGCCGACCGCGAGGAGCAGCTGACCGGGCTGACCGCCCGGTGGGAGCGGGAGAAGTCCGGCCTCAACCGGGTCGGCGAGCTGAAGAAGCAGCTCGACGACCTGCGCGGGCAGGTCGAGCGGGCCCAGCGCGAGGGTGACCTCGCCACCGCCTCCCAGCTGATGTACGGGCAGATCCCGGCGCTGGAGAAGGACCTGGCCGCCGCCTCCGACGCGGCCGAGGCCGAGACCTCCCCGATGGTCAAGGAGCAGGTCGGCCCGGACGACGTCGCCGACGTGGTCTCGGCCTGGACCGGGATCCCGGCCGGTCGGCTGCTGGAGGGTGAGACGGCCAAGCTGCTGCGGATGGAGGACGAGCTCGCACGGCGGGTCGTCGGCCAGTCCCGCGCGGTGCTCGCGGTCTCCGACGCGGTCCGCCGGGCCCGGGCCGGGGTCTCCGACCCCGACCGCCCGACCGGCTCGTTCCTGTTCCTCGGTCCGACCGGCGTGGGCAAGACCGAGCTGGCCAAGGCGCTGGCGGACTTCCTGTTCGACGACGAGCGGGCGATCGTCCGCGTCGACATGAGCGAGTACGGCGAGAAGCACTCCGTCGCCCGCCTGGTCGGTGCCCCGCCCGGCTACATCGGCTACGAGCAGGGCGGTCAGCTGACCGAGGCGGTGCGGCGCCGGCCGTACAGCGTGGTGCTGCTGGACGAGGTCGAGAAGGCCCACCAGGACGTCTTCGACGTGCTGCTGCAGGTGCTGGACGACGGCCGGCTGACCGACGGCCAGGGCCGGACGGTCGACTTCCGCAACGTCATCCTGATCATGACCTCGAACCTGGGGTCGCAGCTGATCGCGGACCCGACGCTGCCGGACGCCGCCAAGTACGACGCGGTCATGCAGGTGGTCCGGTCGCACTTCAAGCCGGAGTTCCTCAACCGGCTGGACGACCTGGTCGTGTTCGAGGCGCTGAACACCGAGCAGCTGGCCGAGATCGTCGGCATCCAGGTGCGGGCGCTCGGCCGGCGGCTGACCGGGCGGCGGCTGACCCTCGAGGTCACCGAGGCGGCCCAGGAGTGGCTGGCGATGACCGGCTTCGACCCGGTGTACGGGGCCCGGCCGCTGCGCCGGCTCGTGCAGTCCGCGATCGGCGACCAGCTGGCCAAGGGATTGCTGGCCGGCGGGATCCGGGACGGCGACACGGTCGTGGTCGACCTGCTCCAGGACCGGTCCGGTCTGTCGGTACGGCCGGCGGCGCCGGTCACGGTCTGAGGTCCCGTCCGGAGGCCCTCACCCCGTCGGGGTGGGGGCCTCCGTCATGCCGGGATGGAGCACGCGTTCGCCGACGAGCCCGGGCTGGAGCCGGCGCCGCAGACGGCCGACGCGGCCGCGATCGAGGCGCTGGTCAGAGTCGGGCGTCAGAGTCCGTCGCGGATGCAGGCCTGGATCTCGGCGTGGCTGGGCCGGTGGCCGACGCGGTCCTCGCAGCCGCGCACGGTCTGCAGCCCCTGCCAGCCGAGCGAGGCCGCGATCGTCAGCGCGACGAGTCCGGCGACCAGGCCGACGCCGGCCTTGGCCCGGCCCAGCGCCCGGTCGCCCCGGGTGACGATCAGCCCGGCCAGCCCGAAGAGCACGGCCAGTGCCCCGAGCAGCACGCCCGGGTAGACCAGCAGCCCGAACGGCACCGCGAGGATCCCGAGCACCAGCGCGGTCGTCGCGACCCTGCTCGGCCGCGGCCAGCTCGGCACGCGGGTGGCGCCCACCTGCTCGGAATCGATCGACACGGGCCTCAGTGTGCCTGCCGGGGGTCGCCAGGGCGCGGCCCTCGTCGGCGTGTCCGGACGGATGGTCTACATCCGGTTGCCATCGAACGGCGGTACGGTCCCGACGCTGCGGGGCAGGTACTCCACGGGAGAGACAAACGTACGCCGACGGTGACACCGAATCCCGGGAGGGACGATGAGCACGCCCTACGACCCGGGCCGACCGGAGGACAGACCGGCCGACCAGCCGGGACACCCGGCCGCGCCCCCGCCTGAGCAGTACCCGCCGGGTCAGGGCGACTCGACCCACCAGGAACAGCCCGCCTACGACCCGAACCAGGGCAGGTACGACCCCGGCTACCCGAGCAACGAGCAGCCCGACCAGGGTGGTCACCCGAGCGGGCAGCAGCCCGGCCAGGGCGGTTACGACCAGGGCGGCTATGGCCAGCAGCCCGACCAGGGCGGCTATGGCCAGCCGCCCGACCAGGGCGGTTATCCCAGCGGTCAGCAGCCGGGCCAGGGTGGCTACGCGAGCGGGCAGCAGCCCGGTCAGGGCGGTTACGGCCAGGGCGGCTACGGCCAGCCGCCCAACCAGGGCGGTTATCCGAGCGGTCAGCAGCCGGGCCAGGGCGGTTATCCGAGCGGTCAGCAACCCGGCCAGGGCGGCGGCAGCTACGGCCAGCAGCCCGGTCAGGGTGGCTATCCGAGCGGGCAGCAGCCCGGTCAGGGCAGCTACGACCAGGGCGGCTACAGCCAGCAGCCCGGCCCGGACCAGGGCGGCTACGGCCAGCAACCCGGTTACGGCCAGCAACCCGGTTACGGCCAGCAACCCGGTTACGGCCAGCACCCCGGGTATGGCCAGCAGGGCGGTCGGCAGCCCGACCAGGGCGGCTACGGTCAGCAGCCCAACTACGGCCAGCAGGGCTATGACCAGCAGGGATACGCCCAGGGGCAGCAGCCCGCCTACAACCAGGCGCCGCCCTACGCCGGCGGCTACGGTGCCCCTCCGTTCGGCGGTCAGGGATACGGCGCGCCCGCCGCGGACCCGCCGAAAGAGGTCCACTGGACGACGTACGCCATGTACACCGCGATCGGCCTGAGCCTGATCAGCCTGCTGCTGACCCTGGTCGACTCGTCCGGCTACAAGGACGCGATCCGGGACGCGCAGACCAACGGCTCGACGGTCAACGTCAACGCGGTCTACGCCGCGGCCGTTGCGTTCGCGATCGTGATCACGGTGATCATCTCCGCGGTGTACGTGTTCCTCGCGATCAACCTGCGCAAGGGCAAGAACTGGGCCCGGATCACGACGTACATCGTCGTGGGCGTGTTCATCCTGTTCGGGCTGATCGGCATGCTCGGCGACGGCCCGAGCTTCACCCGGATCCTGGGCATCCTGGTCCTGCTGGCGAACGTGGCGACCGTCGTGCTGCTGAGCCTGCGACCGTCCAACCAGTTCTTCGCCGCCATGAAGGGCCCGCGCTACTAGAGCTCAGAGGAAGCCGAGAGTGGGCCGGGAGCCCTCGAGCACCCGGCCCGCTTCGGTGTCCAGGACCTTCTCCAGCAGGGTCCCGTACACGGACCGGAAATCGGTGGTGACCTTGAGGTCGCCGTCGTCGAGCGAGGTGAGGCTGGGCTGGTCGCCGTAGAAGCCGCCGCGGACCGGGGTGCCGGCGACCAGCAGCGGGCCGGCGGTGCCGTGGTCGGTGCCCTGGCTGGCGTTCGCGCCGACCCGCCGGCCGAACTCCGAGTAGATCGCCACGACCACGCCGCGGGACTGCCCGGACATGTCCTTGACGAAGCCGGAGACGGCCGTGTCGAGCTCGCCGAGCAGCCGGGACTGGGTGCCCTTCTCGTCGGCGTGGGTGTCGAAGCCGCCGAGGCTGACCGCGTACACCTGGGTCGGGACGTTGGCCTTGATGCAGCGGGACACGATCCCGAGCTGCTTGGCCAGCGCGTTCTGGCCGCCGGCGGAGCCGCCCTGGGCCTGGTTGTCGTCCTCGTCCGGGTCCGCGGAACCGGCGGCGTCCAGCGGCGGCCCGAACAGCGCGGTCGCCGACAGCAGCGTGCCGGTGGCCCGGGCGGCCATCGCCTGGGTCGGCGGGTCGGCGGGATCGGCCGCGGACAGCGCCGTCACCCCGGCGCCCAGTGGACCCGTCGGCGCCTGGAACGACGTCAGCGGCAGCGCCACCCCGGCCGCCCTGGTGCCGATCGCGAGCGGCGGCAGGGTCGCGCCGACCGAGACCACCCGCATCGGGTCCGGCCGGGTCGCGTCCAGCCAGCGCCCGATCCAGCCGGTGTTTGCCGGGTGGTCGGGCGAGCCGCTCTGCCAGATGTCCATCGACCGGAAGTGGCTGTGGTCCGGCTTCGGGTAGCCGACACCGCGCACGACCGCCAGCTTCTTGTCGTCCCAGAGCGCCTTGAAACCCGTCATCGACGGGTTCAGGCCGAGCTGGTCGTCCAGCTCCAGCACCTCGTCCGCGCCGTACGCGAGATCCGGCCGGGCGTCGTGGTAGGCCCCGTCCGCGTACGGCACGACCGTGCCGAGGCCATCGTTGCCGCCGTAGAGCGTGACCAGGACCAGCACGTTCGCGTCCGGTTCCAGCGGATCGGCCGACGCCCGACCGGCGATCTCGCGCCAGCCGACGGTGCCGGCGCCGGCCGCGAGCGCAGCCGCCCCGGTCACCCCGGAGGCGATGAGGAACTTCCGTCGGGTCAGCGTGTCCATGCAGTCACCGGACCAGGTATTCGGGGCTGATCAGCGCGAGCGTGACCAGCCGGGCGGGCTCGGCGGCGGCGTCCTTGAGCGCGGCCAGGGTGCGCGGCGTCCAGGCGTCCACGCCGAGCAGGTGCGCGGCGGCGGCCGGCCGGTCGGACGCGGACGAGACCGCGCCCAGGTCGGCCTTCTTCGCCATCGCGGTCGCGAACGTCAGCCGTTCCCTGGTCGCCGCGGTCGACAGCCAGGCCACCCCGCCGGGCCAGCCGCCCACGCTCGGCGGCCGGAACGGCACCTGCCCGAGCGCGTCCAGCGTCGCCAGCAGCCCGCGGCCGGGCTTGCCCTCGCGCGGGACCTCCAGGCGCAGCGCACGGAAGACGCCCACGACGTACTCGACCGGGGCGGCGACGAGCGAGGACTTGTCGGCACGGAAGGCCGGGTCCAGATAGAGCGCCCGCAGCAGCGCGGTCACGTCCCGGTTCGGCCCGTACGCGGCGACCAGCCGGGCGAGCGTGTCGGCCGGCAGCGTGCTGGAGCCGAGCCGGGACCAGAGCCGGGTGGCGACGAACGCGGCCGACTCCGGCCGGGCGGTGAGCAGGTCGACCAGCCCGCGGTCGTCCAGGTCGCCGGTCACGCCGAGCACGGTCTTGCTGCCGTCGTCGTGCTGTTTCGGGACCGGGGCCGCGGTGGCGTGCGCGCGGTCGACCGTCCAGCCGGTCAGCGCCCGCGCCGCCTCCCGGACGTCGGTCTCCGAGTAGTGCCCGACCCCGAGCGTGAACAGCTCCATCAGCTCGCGGGCCAGGTTCTCGTTCGGCTTGCCCTTCTTGTTGCGCTGCCCGTCCAGCCAGACCAGCAGTGCCGGGTCGCGGACCATGGCCCGGGCCAGCTCGCGGAAATCGCCCCGGCCCTTCGCACGCAGCGTCTCGTTCTGCGCCAGCATCATCGCCGGACTGCGGACCTTCTGGATCGAGGTCGCCCAGTGCCCGTGCCAGGTGACCGTGAGCCGCTCGACGAGCGGCTGCTGGACCCGGACCATCCGGTCCAGCCACCACAGCGCCAGCGTCTCGGACCGGGTCCGCAGCTGCCGCGTGTACGTCCGCCGCGCGGCCTTGTCGTCCGCCTTCGGCGGCCGGGCCGGCTCGACCCCGAGCTCCGGCGGCGGCACCGCCCCGGGGTCCGCGCCGGGCGTCAGCAGCGCCTCGACCGTGGCCTCGTACCCGCGGGCCGTGGCCGCCGCCACCTCGGCACCGGTGGTGCCGAACCCGGACCGCCGCAGCAACAAGGACACCTCGCTCATGGGGACCGACTGTGCCCGTCCGATGTTCGAGGAGCGTCAGGAGGACGTACTGTGCCGCCCTTTGTTCGTCTCGTCGGTCGCTCCGCGACCTGCGCCAGCTCGGCGGCGCGCTGCGGAAGGGAGGCGGCGCGATCCCGTGCCGGGACGCCACGTAACGTTCTGCGCATGATCTCCGCCGGACAGGGAGAGCTGCCGATGGACGAGATCCGAGCTGCACTCGGGGAGATCTTCGACGTCGTGCAGGACGACACGCTGGGCCGCTCGATCAGCTTCCGCTACGGGATCAGCACCCCGACCGGGCAGACCGCGGAGACCTGGCCGCCGGACATCCGGGCCCGGCCGGCCTCGATCGAGGCCGAGTGGGACCCGCGCAACCTCTTCCGCGCCGGGCCCGCGGTCGCATGACCGCGCTCGTCACCGGGGCCACCTCGGGGATCGGCGCCGCGTTCGCGCGCCAGCTCGCGGCCGAGGGGATGGACCTGGTCCTGGTCGCCCGGGACATGGACCGGCTGGAGGGCACCGCGGCCTCGCTGCGCGACCGGTACGGCGTCGAGGTCGAGGTCATCTCCGCCGACCTCGCGTTCGCCGAGACCACGCTGCCGGTGCAGGAGCGGGTCGCCTCGACCGAGCGGCCGATCGACCTGCTGGTCAACAACGCCGGGATCGGGCTGCGCGGGAAGTTCTGGGAGACCCCGCTGGCCGACCAGGAGCGGATGTTCCACCTCAACTGCACGGCCGTGCTGCGGCTCTCGCACGCGGCCCTCGGCGCGATGGTGCCGCGCGGCCGCGGCGACATCATCGTGGTCTCCTCGGTCTCCGGCTTCGCCCCCTCGGTCCGCGGCGCGTACGGGGCGAGCAAGGCCTGGGCGACCGCGTTCGCCGAGTCCCTGACCGGAGCGCTGGCCGGGACCGGTGTGCACGCGTCCGCGGTCGCGCCCGGCTTCGTCCGGACCGAGTTCCACGGCCGGGCCGGGCTGGAGATGTCGAAGGTGCCCGAGTTCATGTGGCTGGACGCCGAGGAGGTGGCCGCGGCGGCGCTGCGGGACCACCGGGCCGGCAAGGTGGTCAGCGTGCCCGGTGCCCAGTACAAGGCGAT
This sequence comes from Mycobacteriales bacterium, assembly GCA_035995165.1. NCBI lineage: Bacteria > Bacillati > Actinomycetota > Actinomycetes > Mycobacteriales > Mycobacteriales bacterium. The sequence continues at coordinate 51,633 of DASYKU010000024.1, read as the reverse complement.
CGTGGCAGCGTCCCGGCTGGTCCCGCCGTCGGTGAACCGGCGGGTGACCGAGCTCTTCCGGCGGCGGGCCCTCTAACCCAGCACCAGATCTGCCAGCTCGGCGCGGTGCCGGGACGGGGACCCGTCGAAGGACGCGATCCACTGCGCCCGCTTGTAGTAGCGGTGCAGCGGGTGGTCCCAGGTGAAGCCGATCCCGCCCATCGACTGGATCGCGTTCTCGCAGCCGCCGACCGCGGCCCGGGCCGCCGCCACCGCCGCGGACGCGACCGCCTCGTCCTGGGCCGGGTCGTCCTCGGCCACGCACCAGGCCGCCCGGTAGGCCAGCGACCGGGCCAGCGCCAGCGCGGTGTAGACGTTCGCCAGCCGGTGCGACACCCCCTGGTACGACCCGATCGGCCGCTCGAACTGGGTCCGCGTCTTCGCGTGCTCCACGGCCAGGTCCAGCGCCCGCTGGGTCAGCCCGGCGGCCTCGCAGGCCAGCAGCGCCAGCGCCCGCCGCCGGACGGTCCGCAGCGCGACGCCGGCGTCCAGGTCCAGCCGCTCGGCCGGCGTCCCGTCCAGCCGCAGCTCGCCCAGCCGCCGGGTGCGGTCCACAGTGGACAGCGGGTGGACGACCTCGGGGTGGTCGGCCAGGTCGACCCGGAACAGGGTGACCCGGTCGTGCTCGCGCGCCGCGACCACGGCGATCGCGGCCGCGCCCACGTCCGGCACGGCCCGCTTGACGCCGGTCAGCCGCCAGCCGTCGACGTCGTCGTCCGCCCGGCAGGAGACCGTGTTCGCGGCCTCCCGCAGCGTCCGGGCGGCGTCGTCGGCCCAGGCCAGCGTGGCCGGCCGGGACGGCGGCCCGCCGACCGCGGCGCCGGCCAGCGCGACCGAGGAGAACCACGGCGCGGGCAGCAGCGCGTACCCGGCCTCCTCGGCCAGCACGGCCTGCTCCAGCAGGTCCAGCTCGGGGTCGAGCCAGCCGAGCTCGGTCAGTTCCTTCCAGACGCCCGGGTCCCAGCCCTCGTCGCCGTCGGCCAGGGTGGCGACCCGGTCGGCCGGGTAGCGGTCGGCCAGCCACTCGCGCGCGGCGGCCCGGAGCATCTCCTGCTCCTCGGAGAACGCGAAGTCCACTGTGTACCGTCCTAACGCGACCGCGGCAGGCCGAGCACCCGCTCGGCGACGATGTTGCGGAGGATCTCCGACGTACCGGCCTCGATGGTGTTGCCGCGGCTGCGCAGCTGCTGGTACTGCCAGTAGCCGTTCCAGAACGCGCCCTCGCCGTCGAGCTGGCCGTCCGCGCCGAGCAGTTCCCGGGCCAGCGACGTCAGCCGCTGGTTGGCCTCGGACCAGTGCAGCTTGGCCACCGAGCCCTCCGGCCCGGGTACGCCGGTCTTCATCAGCGCGGTCAGCGAGCGGTAGTTGGTGAACCGCAGGCCCTGCAGGTCCACGTACAGGTCGGCGATGCGGTCGCGGACCAGCGGGTCGCTCGCGGCGCCGGTCTTCTGCGCGGTGCTGACCAGCCGCCGGAACAACGCGTCCAGCCGGGCCGTGAGGGCGAAGCCGAGCGTGCCGCGCTCGTGCAGCAGCGTGGTCATCGCGACGCCCCAGCCGCCGCCGACCTCACCGACCACATTGGACACCGGCACCCGCACGTCGGTGAGGAACACCTCGTTGAACTCGGGGTCGCCGGTGATCTGGCGCAGCGGCCGGACCTCGACGCCCTCGGAGTGCATGTCCACCAGCAGGTACGTCAGCCCGCGGTGCTTCTGCGAGCCGGCCTCGGACCGGGTGAGCAGGATGCAGTAGTCGGCCACGTGCGCGTAGGAGGACCAGACCTTCTGGCCGTTGACGACGAACTCGTCGCCCTCCCGCTCGGACCGGGTCCGCACGCTGGCCAGGTCGGAGCCGGAGCCGGGCTCGGAGAAGCCCTGGCAGAAGATCGTCTCGCCGGACAGGATCCCGCGCAGGTGGGTCTCCTTCTGCTCCGGCGTGCCGTGCGCGATGATCGTCGGCCCGGCCATCCCGAGACCGATCACCCCGATGTGGTCGGGCGCGTCGATCCGGGCCGTCTCCTCCAGGTAGATGCCCTGGTACGTCGGGGACAGGCCGCGACCGCCGTACTCGGTCGGCCAGGTGAGGCCCGCGTAGCCGGCGTCGAAGAGGTTCCGCGTCCAGCGGCGGGCGGCCTCGAAGTCCCACCGGCCGACGTGCGGCTCGCGCTCGCCCCAGTCGGGCGGCAGCTCGGCGGCCAGCCAGGACCGCAGCTCGGAGCGGAACTCGGCCTCGTCGGGGCTGTCCCGGAAGTCCACGACGACCTCCTTCACGGGTGACGGCTCTCCCGGCACCCTACCGGCGGGTACGGCGGTGTGGGGCCTTACGCTGCCGCCGTGACCCATCGCGACCAGCTCCGGACCTTGATCACCGAGCTGGCCGTGGTCCGCGGCCGGGTCACGCTCTCCAGCGGGGCCGAGGCCGACTGGTATCTCGACCTGCGCCGGCTGGCGCTGCACCACGTCGGCGGGCCGCTGATCGGGCGGGTGATGCTCGATCTCACCGCCGACTGGTCGTACGAGGCGGCGGGCGGGCTGACGCTCGGCGCGGACCCGGTGGCGACGGCGATGCTGCACGCGTCGGCGGCCGCGGCCGGGCCGCCGCTGGACGCGTTCATCGTGCGCAAGGAAGGCAAGGCGCACGGGCTGCAGCGCCGGATCGAGGGGCCGGACGTGGCCGGCCGGCGGGTGCTGGCGCTGGAGGACACCTCGACGACCGGGTCGTCGGTGCTCACCGCGGTGGACGCGCTGCGGGAGGCCGGGGCGGAGATCGCCGGCGTCGCGGTGGTCGTGGACCGCGGCGCCGGGGACAAGGTCCGCGCGGCCGGGCTGGCCTATCGGGCCGCATACGACCTGACCGACCTCGGCCTGGCCTGAGCCCGGCCGCCGACGACGGTGTCGACCCGGCTGGAGACGGCCTCGCCCTTGGTCGCCGCGAACACCAGCAGCGCACCGATGATCAGGTGCGCGATGTTGTGCAGCCCCCCGGTGGCCTCACCGGCCGGCGGGGTGCCGGCCTTCCCAGCGAGGTCTCCCGGTGAACGTTCGGTCGCCGGGTGATCATGGTTCATCCGCCCTACGCTGCCGGGATGGACGACGAGAGGGCGATCCGCACGCTCATCGAGAACTGGGCGACGGCCGTGCAACGGGGTGACCTCGCCGCGGTGCTCGCGGATCATGCCGAGGACATCGTGATGTTCGACGTGCCGCCGCCGCAGGACGGCATCCGCGGCATCGACGCCTACCGCGAGTCCTGGCCGCCGTTCTTCCGGTGGCAGGCGTCCGGTGCCTCGTTCGACCTCCTCTCGCTCGACGTGACCGCCGGTGCCGACGTCGCCTTCGCGTACGCGTTGCTGCGCTGTGGGACGGCCGACGCCGATCCCGCCGTCCGGCTCCGGCTGACCGTGGGTCTGGTCAAGCGGGACGGCCGGTGGGTGGTCACCCACGAACACCACTCCTATCCCTCCTGAGCCGGTGTCCGAGCTCGTGGTGCTGGCCGGGGTGCACGCGGTCAAGCACGCGGTCCGGTTCGGGGCGTCGCTGGAGTCCGTGGTCTCGGCCGACCCGGAGGCCGCGCTCGCCCTGCTCGCGTCGGTGGCGCCGGACGTCCGGATCGAGGTCGACCGGGTGCCGGCGGCCGAGGTCGAGCGGCTCGCGGGCGGGCGGGCCGATCTCGTCGGCCTGGCCCGGCGTCCGGACCTGGTCCCGGGCGGCACCGGGCCGACGATCCTGCTCGACAACCCGCGTCATCTCGGCAACCTCGGCGCGGTGATCCGGGTCGCGGCCGGCTTCGGCGCCCGCGCCGTGCTCTCGACCGGGACCGTCGACCCCTGGCACCCGGCGGTCGTGCGGGCCGCGGCCGGTCTGCACTTCGCCGTCCCGGTCCGGCGGGTCGACGCGCTGCCGGCGCGTCTCGTCGGCTTCGACCCGGCCGGCGACGATCTCCGTACGGTCGCGGTCCCCGACGACGCCGTGCTCGCCTTCGGCTCCGAGCGCCACGGCCTGTCCGAGGCGGTCCGCGCCCGGGCCGACCGCCTGGTCGCGATCCCGATCCGCGACCGGGTCTCCTCGTACAACCTGGCCACCTCGGTCGCCGTCGCCCTCTACGCCTGGACCGCGCGAGATGGGGGAAGATGACCGCCGTGGACATCACCGAGATCATTCTCTCCGACCACCACGAGCAGCGTCGGATGTTCGCCATGCTCGACGAGATCGACCGGTCCGACACCGCGACGCTGGACGCGCTGTGGACCCGGCTGTCGGCGATGCTGGAAGTGCACGCCCAGGCCGAGGAGCTCTTCTTCTACCCCGAGCTGCTGAAGCTCGGTGAGCGCCGGCACGAGGACGAGGAGGTCGAGGAGACCAAGGACGCCATCGGCGACCACAACGACATCCGCGACGGCATCCTCGCCTCCCGCGAGCACGACCCCGGCACCGAGGGCTGGTGGGCCGGGGTCACCGCCGCCCGCAAGGCCAACGACGAGCACATGGGCGAGGAGGAGCACGAGGGCCTCGCCGACTTCCGCCGCTACGTCGACCTCGACACGCGCCACCGCATCGCCGTCACCTTCGTCGCCTACGAGGCCACCAACGTCGACGGCGTCCCCGTGGTCGACAAGGACCCCGACACCTACATCAAAGAAAACTCCTGATGTAGCCTGTCATCGTGAATCTCGCCGCCGACCTGCCGCTCGACCGCATCGGCGCGATCTGCCGGAAGTACGGCGTGTCCGAGTTGGCCGTCTTCGGTTCGGCACTTCGCGACGACTTCGGACCCGACAGCGACGTCGATTTCCTGTATGTGCTGTCGCCTGACTCGACTCTCGGCTGGGAGATCGTCGATCTCCGCGACGAGCTCCGCGCGGCGGTCGGTCGGGACGTCGACATCGTCCCGAAACGCTTCCTGCACAGGGTGATCCGCGAGCGCGTGCTCGCTGAGGCGCGCGTCGTCTATGCCGATGCGGCCTGATGACCTCTACATCGTCGATCTCATCGAAGCCGCACAAGACGCCCGCCGGTTCGTCCGCGGCGAGTCGGCCGAGGAGTGGTTCGACGACGAGATCGTGCGCTGGGCGGTTGTCGCCCGCCTCACCGCACTGGGTGAGGCGGCGAACGGCTGAGTGCCGACCTCCGGGAGCGGTACGACGACATGCCCTGGCGCACGATCATCGGCTTCCGGAACGTCGCCGTGCATGAGTACTTCGCTGTCGAGTGGCAGGTGGTCTGGCAGATCGTGGACCGCCAGCTGCCGGCGCTCATCGACTACGGCCTCGCCATCCTCCGGACGGAGTACCCGGAACTGGTCGCCGGCCTCTGAACCGCCCGCCTAGGGTCGGGGCGTGGAGCGGAAGCCGACGAAGGCGGAGCTTGCCGGGGCGTACGGGAAGGTGATTCCGGATCTGGTGGCGCCGGATCTGCGGGTGCTGCTGGTGGGGATCAATCCGAGCCTGTGGTCGGGATGGTCGGGGCTGCACTTCGGGCGGCCGAGCAACCGACTGTGGATCACGTTGGCCGAGGCGGGGTTCACCGACGGCAAGCTGCGGCCGGAGCAGACCGACGAACTGGTCGAGGCCGGGATCGGGATCACGAACCTGGTCAATCGGGCGACCGCACGGGCCGATGAGTTGAGTGACGGCGAGATCCGGGCGGGCGTGCCGCGGTTGGAGGAGACGGTCCGGACCTGGCGGCCGCGGACGGTCGCCGTCCTCGGGATCACCGCGTACCGGACCGCGTTCGCGAGGCCGAAGGCGGTGATCGGCCCGCAGCCGGAGCCGATCGAGGGCGTCCCGCTCTGGGTCCTGCCGAACCCGTCCGGCCTCAACGCGCACTATCAGCAGCCCAGGCTCAGCGCTGAGTACGCCGAACTCGCTACAGCGGTGCGCTGACAGCACCGGCAGCTGGCGTTCCTGGCCGTGCACCCCGACCGGCAGGGCGAGCGGAACGGCGGCGAGCTGATGCGGCGGGAGGTGTCCTGATCCGGGCCGTATGAGCCCGGACCGTGTCCGCCGCCCCGCGGATCCGGCCGAAGGCGGCCGCGCCGGATCCGTCCGAAGTGGACAGACTGCGCCGGCTGCTCGGTTCCGTGCTCCCCGGCGGTGTCGGACCCCGCTAGGGCGCGCGGAGGATCCGGCGGCCGGCGTCGTCGACCAGCAGACCGGTGTCCGGCCACTGCATCGCGGGCTTGTTCGCCCGCAGCGACACCAGCCCGTGCACCAGCGCCCACAGCTCGTACGCGAGCGACTCCGCGTCCCCGTCCGGGATCGCGCCCGCGGCCATCGCGGCCCGGACGTCGTCGCGCACCTTGTACAGCAGCGTCCGTCCGGGCGGGAGGACGCCCGGCTCCAGCTCGGGCTTCGACTGCAGGCGGCCCTCGTACATGACCTGGTAGAGACCGGGGTGGGCGGCGCCCCAGGCCAGGTACGCCCGGCCGCGGGCGATCACCCGTTCCACCGGGTCGGCCTCGGCGTCGGCCGCCGCGTCCAGGTCGCGGCCCATCAGCCCGTGGCTGTCGGCCAGGACGGCCAGCACCAGCTCGTCGAGGTTGGCGAAGTGCAGGTACATCGACTGGGGCGAGATGCCGACCTCGCGGGCGACGCCGCGCAGGCTCAGCCCCTCGTCGGAGCCGGCCGCCTCGAGCAGGCGGGCGGTCGCGGCGAGGATCTCGGCCCGCAGCCGATCGCCCTCACCTCGCCGGTTGCGCTCCCGGACCGCGCTCGACTTCTGCTGCATCGCTCCATCCCACCAATCACTTGACAGGTGTCTGCCTACGAGCTTAGCTGACATACGTCACCTTACACACGTCTATGAAAGAAGCGGCCATGTCCCGTCGGGCCTGGACCCTCGTGCTGGTCTGCGCGGCCACGTTCATGCTGTTGCTCGACGTCTCCGTGGTGACGACCGCGCTGCCGACGATCCGGGCCGACCTGAACGCGTCGTTCTCCGACGTGCAGTGGGCGCTCGACGCGTACACGCTGCCGCTGGCGGCGCTGCTGCTGCCGGCCGCCTCGCTGGCCGACATCACCGGCCGGAAGCGGATCTTCCTGCTCGGGCTGGCCATCTTCACGGCGGCGAGCGCCGCCTGCGCCGCCTCGACCACACCGCTGGCGCTGGACGTGGCCCGGGCCGTACAGGGTGGCGGCGGTGCGCTGCTGTTCGCGACCGCGCTCCCGCTGCTCGGGCACGAGTTCCGGGGCCGGGACCGGGCGGCCGCGATCGGCGTCTGGAGCGCGGTCCTGGCCGGCTCGGTCGCGGTCGGCCCGCTGGTCGGCGGCGCGCTGGTGGACAGCCTCGGCTGGCAGTGGATCTTCCTGGTCAACCTGCCGATCGGCGCGGTCGCCTTCGTCGCCGCGCTGCTGCGGATCTCCGAAAGCCGGGACCCGAGCGGTCGCCGCGTCGACATCCCGGGCACGGTGCTGCTGGGGCTCGGCCTGTTCGGGCTGGTGCTCGGCATCGTCCGGGGCAACTCGGCCGGCTGGACCAGCGGGCTGGTGCTCGCCTCGTTCCTCGGCGGCGCGGTGCTGCTGGCCGCGTTCGTGCTGGTGGAGGCGCGCTCGGCCCGGCCGATGCTGGACCTCGGGCTGTTCCGGTCGCCCGCGTTCAGCGGCGCCGCGATCGTCGGCTTCCTCGTCTCGGCCGGGATCATCGGCATGTTCGCGTACGTCGTGATCCTCACCCAGGCCGGCTTCGGCTTCTCGGCGCTGCGCTCGGGCCTGAGCTTCCTGCCGCTGTCGGTGCTCTCGTTCGTGGCCGCGGCGGTGACCGGTCGGCGGCTGCTCGGCCGGGTCCCGACCCGGCTGCTGCTCACCGCCTCGATGGGGATCAGCCTGCTCGGTATCCTGCTCACCGCGGTGGTCGGGCGGACCGAGACCTACGGCTCGACCGTGCCGGGCCTGATCATCATCGGCTTCGGGTTCGGCATGAGCACGCCGATCATCGCCAACGTCGGCCTCGGCGCGGTCGCGCCGGAGCGGGCGGGCATGGCCACCGGCGCGGTGAACACCTTCCGCCAGGTCGGCACGGCGGTCGGGGTGGCCGGGCTGGGCGCGCTGTTCGAGGCCCGGGTCCGGGACGCGGTGGTCGACGCGCTGTCCGGCCAGGTCGGCGCGGCGAACGCGCGTGAGCTCGGCACGGCCGTCGCGGCCGGCGGCACCAAGCAGGCGCTGGCCGCGGTCCCGGCCGGGTTGCGTCCGGCGCTGTCCGAGGCCGCGCTGTCCGCGCTCTCGAACGGGCTGGCCTGGGTGCTGTGCGCCGGCGCCGCCTGCGTCCTGGGCGCCCTGGTCGCCGCGTACACCCTGGTCCGCGACACGCCAACGCCGGCCGAGCCCCCGGCCGAGCCGGTCTCGGCCGCCGCCTGACGCCCCCGCCCCGGGCGACCCGCCGGCCGGCGTCCGGGGCGGTCCGCGGAGCTCAGATCTCGTCGACGAGGTCGGCGATGGACTCGATGACCCGGCTGGGCCGGAACGGGAAGCGGTCGATCATCGACCGCGTCGTCACCCCGGTCAGGACCAGCACGGTCTCCAGACCGGCCTCCATCCCGGCGACGATGTCGGTGTCCATCCGGTCGCCGATCATCGCGGTCGTCTCGCTGTGCCCGCCGACCGTGTTCAGGGCCGAGCGCATCATCAGCGGGTTGGGCTTGCCCACGAAGTACGGCTCGACGCCGGTGGCCCGGGTGATCAGCGCGGCCACCGAGCCGGTCGCGGGCAGCGCGCCCTCGGTGGACGGCCCGGTCGGGTCCGGGTTGGTCGCGATGAACCGCGACCCGCCGTCGATGAGCCGGATCGCCTTGGTGATCGCGGTGAACGAGTAGCTGCGGGTCTCGCCCAGCACCACGTAGTCCGGGTCGGACTCCGTCAGCGTGTAGCCGATCTGGTGCAGCGCCGTAGTCAGCCCCGCCTCCCCGATCGTGTACGCGCTGCCGCCCGGCCGCTGCGAGTCCAGGAACTGCGCGGTCGCCATCCCGGAGGTCCAGATCGCGTCCGCGGGCACGTCGATCCCGGACGTACGGAGGCGGGCGTGCAGGTCACGCGGGGTGTAGATGGAGTTGTTGGTGAGCACGAGGTAGCGCTTGCCGGACTTCTCCAGGGCCTGGACGAACTCCTGCGCACCGGGGACCGGGATCCCCTCGTGCACGAGGACGCCGTCCATGTCGGTGAGCCAGCACTCGGCCGGCTGCCGCTCCGTCACGGCGCTCATGGTCACCTAGTCGACCCGGTGCCGGCCGGAGACGTGCTCGACGTCGCCGTCGGGCTCGATCGGTTCCTCGGCCAGCGGCGCCGAGGACATCCCGCCGCGCCGCCGCCGGGAGCGCAGCAGCTCGATCGCGGCCGGCACCAGCGAGAGCAGCACGACCGCGATGATGATCGGCTCGATCAGCGGCTCGATCGTCTTCCGTACGAACGAGATGTGCCCGAGGTAGTAGCCCAGCGCGAGCACGCCGCCGCCCCAGAGGATGCCGCCGATGACGCTGTACAGCGCGTACACGGCGAAGCGCATCCGGCTGGCGCCGGCCATCACGGTCGCGAAGGTCCGCACGATCGGCACGAACCGGGCCACCACGATCGTGCGGGCGCCGTAGCGCTCGAAGAAGTCGTGCGAGCGGTCGACGTACTCCTGCCGGAAGAGGCGCGAGTTCGGCTTGTTGAACACGGCCGGCCCGGCCTGGTAGCCGATCCAGTAGCCGACCAGGTTGCCGGCGATGGCGGCGAGCGGGACCAGCAGCAGCGACAGCCAGAACGGCACGTCCAGCGTGCCGGTCGCGGTGAGCAGGCCGGCGCTGAACAGCAGCGTGTCCCCGGGCAGGAAGAAACCGACCAGCAGCCCGCACTCGGCGAACACGATGATCAGCAGGCCGATCAGGCCGAATGAGCTCAGCAGGTGGTCCGGGTCGATGGCGTTCGGCAGCAGGGCGAGGTTCTGCACCCCGCAGAGGCTACCGGCCCGGGGTCTCGGTCCCCTCCGAGCGAGCTGTCCGCCACCTGAGAACGGCGACCACGAGCGTGACGGTGATCGCGACCGCGGCCACCGCCTCCGCGACGTGGCGCAGCCAGGGCACCGAGGCGGCCAGGTAGCCGCCCAGCACCAGCGTCGGCCCCCAGCAGAGCGCGCCGATCACGTTGGCCAGCAGGAACTTCGGCCAGGACATGCCGGTGGCGCCGGCCAGCAGCGGCGCGAACGTCCGGACCCAGGGGATCCAGCGGGCCGAGATCACCGCGAGCACGCCGTAGCGGGTGGTGAAGGCCTCGGCCCGGGCGACCCGCTCCGGGGTGAGCACCCGGCCGCGGCGGCGGCGCAGCAGCGGCAGCCCCATCCGGGCCCCGATGACGTAGCCGAGCGTCTCGCCGGCGATCGCCGCGACCAGCACCCCGGCCAGCAGCCAGCCGACCTGGACTTCCCGGGCGGCGTCGGCGGCGACCAGCCCGCCGGCGAACAGCAGCGTGTCGCCGGGCAGGAAGAAGCCGACCAGCAGCCCGCACTCGGCGAAGACCAGGCCGATGACCACGACGTACACGGCGGCCGTGCCGAGCGTGTCCAGATCGGCGAAGTCCGGCATCGCGTTGACCCTAAGGGCGTACGACGATGGCGGCCTGGGCACGACCGGAAGGTGACCATGAACGAGACCTGCAGGTGAGCCGCGAGCGGCTGGTCGTCATCGGGGCCGACGCGGGCGGGATGACGGCCGCGTCCCAGGCGCGCCGGCGCCGGCCGGCCGGGAAGCTGGACATCGTCGCCGTCGACCGCGGCCGGCACGCGTCGTACTCGGCCTGCGGGATCCCGTACTGGATCGGCGGCGCGGTGGAGTCCGCCGACGACCTGGTCACCCGCTCGGTGGACGAGTTCCGCAAGCAGGACATCGAGGTCCGGCTCCGGCAGGAGGCCGTCGGCCTGGACCTCGACCGGGGCGCGGTGACGGTCCGCGACCTCGACGCCGGCACCGACTACACGCTCGGCTTCGACCAGCTCGTGCTCGGCCTGGGCGCGATCCCGGTCCGCCCGGACATCCCCGGCACCGAGGCCCAGGGCGTGTACGGCGTGCAGACCCTCGACGACGGCGAAGCCGTCCGGGCCGCGATCGACCGGGCCGGGGCGCGCCGGGCGGTGGTCGTCGGCGGCGGCTACATCGGCCTGGAGATGGCCGAGGCGTTCGTCCAGCGGGAGCTGGAGGTGACGGTCGTCGAGGCCGCGCCGCAGCCGATGTCGACGCTGGACCCGGACATGGGCGCGCTGGTCGCCGGGGCGGTCGAGCACCTCGGCATCACCTTGTACCGGTCGGAGAAGGTGTTCGAGATCCGGGCCGGCGCCGACGGCCGGGTGGCCGCGGTGGTCACCGACCAGCGGGAGATCCCGGCCGACGTGGTCGTGCTCGGCCTCGGTGTCCGGCCCAACAGCGGGCTGGCCGGCGACGCCGGCATCACGGTCGGCGTGACCGGCGGGATCGTCACCGACATGCGCATGCGCACCCTCTCCCACCAGCAGGTCTGGGCCGCCGGCGACTGCGTCCAGACCGTCAACCGGGTCTCCCTGGCGCCGGTGCACATCGCCCTCGGCACGCACGCGAACAAGCAGGGCCGGGTGGCCGGGATCAACCTCGGCGGCGGGTACGCGACGTTCCCGGGCGTGGTCGGCACGGCCGTCACCAAGGTCTGCAGCCTGGAGGTGGCCCGGACCGGGCTGCGCGAGGCCGACGCCGAGCGGGCCGGCCTGCGGTACGTCTCGACCGTGGTCGAGTCCACGACCCGGGCCGGCTACTTCCCCGGCACCCAGCCGATCACCACCAAGCTGGTCGCGGAGAAGCGGTCCGGGCGGCTGCTCGGGGCGCAGATCGTCGGCCGGGAGGGCGCGGCGAAGCGGATCGACGTGCTGGCGACGGCGCTGTGGAACGAGATGACCGTGGAGGAGATCTCCGGCCTCGACCTGTCGTACGCGCCGCCGTTCGCGCCGGTCTGGGATCCGGTCCTCATCGCCGCCCGCAAGTCCTGGGACGCGGTCGAGCTCGACGTCCGGGACGACCACACGTCCTAGCGGGCGTGCCAGGCGGCCAGGGCGTCCTTCTCCTTCTGCGGGTCGAGGCCGGCCCTGCCGGTGCGCTCGTTCGGCTCGTTGCCGGCGTCCGGACCGGTCAGCCAGGCGTACACGTCCCGGACGGTGTCGGCGACCGGCCGGGTGCGCAGGCCGGCCCGCTCGGCCGCGGTCGTGTCCTGGTCGAACGCGTAGGGCACCTGGGCGGCCGGGAGCCAGAGCGGCAGCTCGGTCCAGCCGGCGATGCCCTGCTCGACGACGACGTCCTCCGGCACCCAGGTGACGGTCGCGTCGCTGCCGGACACCTCGGCCGCCGTGGCCAGGATCGCGCCGAAGGTGACCTGGTTCGCCGGCCCGGTCGCGACGTACGCACCCGCGGTGCCGGTCCGGCCCGTCTCGACGGCCCAGGCGCCGAGGTCGCGGGCGTCGATCAGCCGCAGCACCCGGTCCGGGTCGCCGGGGGCGAGCACCTCGCCGCCGCGGGCCATCCGGTCCACCCAGTACGGCAGCCGGCCGGTGTCGTCGTACGGGCCGATGATCAGGCCGGCCCGTAGCTGGGTGGTGCGGCCGGGGAAGTACGTCTCGACGGCGCGCTCGGAGCCGACCTTGAACGGGCCGTACTGCTCCGGGTCGAAGGTGCCGTCCGGGGAGCCGGCGTCCGGCGCGCAGTCGTGCACCGGGCTGTCGTCCCGGATCGGCTTCTCGCCGAAGTCCGGGTACGCGTTGATCGAGGAGACGAAGACGTAGTGGCCGACCGCGTCGGCCAGCAGCGCGGCCCCGCGGCCGACCACGTTCGGCACGAAGCCGGATGTGTCGACGACCGCGTCCCACTGCCGGCCGCGCAGCACGTCCAGACCGTCCGGGGTGGAGCGGTCACCGTGCAGGGCCTCGACGCCGTCCGGTGGTTCGCCGGACACGCCGCGGGTGAGGGTGGTGACCTCGTCGCCGGCCGCCAGGGCGGCGTCGACCACGCCGCGGCCGAGGAACCGGGTGCCGCCGAGCACGAGCAGTCGCATGCGACCACCCTGCCGCCGGCACCCGTCCCGGGACCAGCCCGTTACGCGACCGGCGAAACCAGGGCGACCGGCAGGACTACGCGGTGACCTCGACGCCGTTCCAGAAGGCGACGTGGTCGAAGATCTGCTTGGCCGCGTCCTTGGGCTCTGGGTAGTACCAGGCCGCGTCCTCGTTCGTCTTGCCGTCCACCTCCAGCGACTGGTAGCTCGCGGTGCCCTTCCACGGGCACACGCTGTGGGTGTCGGACTCGCGCAGGAACTCGGCGCGGACGGACTCGCGGGGGAAGTAGTGGTTGCCCTCGACGATCACGGTGTCGTCGCTGTCCGCGATGACCTCGCCGTTCCAGACGGCCTTCGCCACTGGTGCCTCCTTGTTCGGGTACTACGGGGAACCCCCGACCGGTGCCCGGGTATTTCACGTTCCCGGACGCGGTGCCCGAGCCCGGCAGCGCCGGCGCGTCCGGGGCGTCGGTGCCGCCGGCCCCGCGGCCGGTCGCCCCGGGCGGTCCGGGCCGCGGCGGGCCGGTGTCCGCGGCCGCGGATCCTGACAGCGCGACCAGTCCCAGCCAGCCCGCGGCGGCGACCCCCGCAAGGTCACACACTGCTCAACGCGCTGTACGTAGAGTCACCAGTTTCTGTACACCCCTCAGGGCCACCCGAAACGTGCGGGATACTTCCCGGACAGGGATCCCAGGACCGTCGGAGGACGAAGATGCCCATCGCCACGCCCGAGGTGTACGCCCAGATGCTCGACCGGGCGAAGGCCAAAGGCTTCGCGTATCCGGCGATCAACATCACCTCGTCGGAGACGGTGAACGCCGCCATCAAGGGCTTCGCCGACGCCGGCAGCGACGGCATCGTCCAGATCTCGACCGGGGGCGCCGAGTTCGCCTCCGGCACCGGGGTCAAGGACATGGTGACCGGCGCCGTCGCGCTGGCCGAGTTCGCCCACGTGGTCGCCGCGCGCTACCCGGTCAACATCGCGCTGCACACCGACCACTGCCCCAAGAACAAGCTCGACAAGTACGTCCGGCCGCTGCTCGCGCTGTCCAAGGAGCGCGTCTACGGCGGCGGCAACCCGCTGTTCCAGTCCCACATGTGGGACGGCTCCGCGGTCGAGCTGGAGGAGAACCTCGAGATCGCGGCCGACCTGCTGACGCTCTGCGCGCAGGCGAAGATCGTGCTCGAGATCGAGATCGGCGTGGTCGGCGGCGAGGAGGACGGCGTCGTCGGCGAGATGAACGACAAGCTCTACAGCACCCCGGGCGACGCGCTGAAGACCGTCGAGGCGCTCGGCTCGGGCGAGAAGGGCCGGTACCTGCTGGCCGCGACGTTCGGCAACGTGCACGGTGTCTACAAGCCGGGCAACGTGAAGCTCCGCCCGGAGATCCTCAAGGAGATCCAGGACAGCGTCGGCAAGGACCTCGGCAAGGAGCGTCCGTTCGACCTGGTCTTCCACGGCGGCTCGGGCTCGGCGCTGCGGGAGATCCGCGAGGCCCTGTCGTACGGGGTGGTCAAGATGAACGTCGACACCGACACGCAGTACGCGTTCACCCGGCCGATCGCCGGCCACATGTTCAGCAAGTACGACGGCGTGCTGAAGATCGACGACGAGGTCGGGGACAAGAAGGCGTACGACCCGCGCAGCTACCTCAAGGCGGCCGAGACCGGCATGGCCGCGCGCGTCGTGACCGCCTGCGAGGACCTCCTCTCGGCCGGCCGCTCGGTCAGCTGACGGGTCGCTCCGGGCGGGCGCGCGGCGTCTGGACCGGAGCGACGCGCCGACGGAGTCGCCGTGCGGCGCGGAGGGAAGACGTCCGCGGTCCGCACGACCAGGGTCGCCACCACCGCGGCGGCCGCGGCGGCCGGGACCGAACGGCTCTCCGCGGGCAGCGGAGGGCCCGAGGTGACCGTCGGCGGCACCGCCCGGCCGAACTCGAATGATCCTGTTCGTCCGGTCGGCCACCGGGAGTGGGGCACCTGGACCCGGTTCTCCACGGACAGGACCGGGCAGTGGACGCTGCCCCTCACCGCGCCCTCGCAGGCGCTCCGGTACCACGCCAGGTCCGCGAACGGGCTCCGATCCCCGATCAGGTCGCTCACGACGTGATCCCCCCTGACGCGGTCCGGGCCTCTGCACCGGGATCCGGACCGCGTCCCCCGCCTCGCGCCCCGGCGTGGCAGGATTCCCGCGTGCCGCACGATCTGCTCGCCCAGCCCCCCGGGACCGAACTGCCCGTCGACCCGGGAGCCGCGGCGCTGGCCGCCGGCGACGACCCGGTCGACGTCGCCGCCCGCGTCCCGACCTCGTCCGCGGCCTGGGCCGCGCTGGCCGACCGCGCCTTCGCCGCCGGCAACGTCGTGGAGTCCTACGCGTACGCGCGGGTCGGCTACCACCGCGGGCTGGACGCGCTGCGCCGGGCCGGCTGGAAGGGCCACGGCCCGGTGCCGTGGGCGCACGAGCCCAACCGGGGTTTCCTGCGCAGCCTGCACGCGCTCGGCCGGGCCGCGGCCTCGATCGGCGAGGACGAGGAGGCGACCCGCTGTCGCGACTTCCTGCGCGACAGCGATCCGACCGCCGCCACCGCCCTCGGCGACTGACACGCAGCCGACCGCGACGACCACTCCGGACAGCTCGCACGCCTCGATCTCGGCGCGGAAGCGCACGTCCGGGCCGCGGCGCGCTCCGGTCCAAGACACCGCCGCGCCCGACCTCCCGCTCACTGGTCGATGACCGGCGGGGTGTCGGTCGGCTCGGTCGGCAGCCGGCCGCGGAAGCCCAGCAGGGAGCGGGCCCCGGCGAACCGGTCCAGCACGTCGGCCCCGCCGCGCAGGGTGGCGACCAGCGGCAGCAGGTCCTCGCGGACCCGCCGGACCGTGTCGGGCAGGTCGCTGACCGCGGGGTCGTCCAGCACGGCGCCGACCCGCCGCAGTCCCGGCACCAGGTCCTTCACCGGCTGCTCGACCTCGTCGAGGATCCCCTCCAGCCGCTCGCCCACCCGCTGCAGCCGGCCGACGGTCGCCCGGGCCTCCCGGATCGTCGAGTCCAGGCTCGACACCGCGCGGGTCAGCGACAGCAACGCGCCCGGCAGCGCGGCCACCGCCTCGGCCTGCTCGCGGGCGAGTCGCACGCCTGTCCCGGCCAGGCGGACGCCCGTCCCGGCCTGGTCCCGGGCCAGCCGTACCAGACGTTGCGGCGACGGGATCGTGGGCATGGGTCCCAGGTTAGGCTTTTGCCGTTTGTTCCCGACTCCAGGAGTTCCGATGCCCGCGATCGTGCTCGTCGGCGCCCAGTGGGGCGACGAGGGCAAGGGCAAGGCGACCGATCTGCTCGGCGAGCAGGTCCAGTACGTCGTGCGTTACCAGGGCGGCAACAACGCCGGCCACACCGTGGTGACGCCGGACGGCCAGCACTTCGCCCTGCACCTGCTCCCGTCCGGCATCCTCACCCCGGGCGTGACCTGCGTGATCGGCAACGGCGTCGTGGTCGACCCGGCGGTGCTCATCGACGAGCTCGACGCGCTGGAGGCGCGGAACGTGGACACGTCCCGGCTGGTCATCTCGGCCGACGCACACGTGATCCTTCCGTACCACCGGGCCCTGGACAAGGTGACCGAGCGCTACCTGGGCAAGTCCCGGATCGGCACGACCGGCCGCGGCATCGGCCCGGCGTACGGGGACAAGGTCGCGCGGATGGGCATCCGGATGCAGGACCTCCTGGACCCGGAGGCGTTCCGGGCCAAGCTGGAGATCGCGCTGCGGGACCGGAACCAGATCCTGGTCAAGGTCTACAACCGGCGGGCGCTGGACGTGGACGCGATCTGGACCGAGTACGTGCGGTACGCGGACCGGCTGCGTCCCCGCATCGCCGACACCCGGCTGCTGCTGGACCGGGCCCTCGCCGAGGGCGCCACCCTGCTGCTGGAGGGCTCCCAGGGCACCCTGCTCGACGTCGACCACGGCACCTATCCCTTCGTCACCTCGTCCTCGCCGACCGCGGGCGGCGCGGCGGCCGGGTCCGGGATCGGGCCGACCAGGATCAGCCGGGTGATCGGGATCCTCAAGGCGTACACGACCCGGGTGGGCGAGGGGCCGTTCCCGACCGAGCTGTTCGACGAGTACGGCGAGTTCCTGCGCAAGGCCGGCGGCGAGATCGGCGTGACCACCGGCCGGCTGCGCCGGTGCGGCTGGTTCGACGCCGTCATCGCGCGGTACGCGACCCGCGTCAACGGCCTGACCGACCTCTTCCTGACCAAGCTCGACGTGCTGTCCGGGCTGGACCGGGTGCCGGTCTGCGTCGGCTACCAGATCGACGGTGAGCGCGTCGACGAGATGCCGATGATGCAGTCGGACCTGGTCAAGGCGACCCCGGTGTACGAGTACCTGGACGGCTGGTTCGAGCCGCTGGAGGACGCGAAGACGTTCGCGGACCTGCCGGACAACGCGCAGGCGTACGTCCGGCGGGTGGAGGAGCTGTCGAACTGCACGGTCTCCGCGATCGGCGTCGGCCCCGGCCGCGACCAGACCCTGGTCCTGCGCGACCTCGTCTGATCCGATCAGCGATCAGGAGGCGGCGCGTTCCGCTTCGGAGCGCAGGATGCAGAACTCGTTGCCCTCGGGGTCGGCGAGCACGACCCAGCCGCGGCCGTCGGGGCGGCGCAGGTCGTCGACGACCGTCGCGCCGATCGCGAGCAGCCGGCCGAGCTCCTCGTCCCGGCTCCCGGACGCCGGCACCAGGTCGAGGTGGAGGCGGTTCTTGCGGTCCTTCTTCTCCGGCACCTCGATGAACAGCAGCCGGGTCCGCCCGTCCGGGGAGAAGATCATGCACTCCTCGTGGCCGGGCTCGTTCGGGTCGGCCGGATCCTCGGCGAAGCCGAGCACCTGGGCCCAGAACAGCGACTGGGCGTACGCGTCGGTGGCGTCGAACGACGTGTGCGAGATCTGAGCGGTCACCGCCATATCCTCCCGAACCGGTCTACCGAGTTGCGCCGGTGACGAGCCAGCGGTCGGTCCGCAGCCGGGCCGCGAGCGCGGCCAGCCGGGCCAGCATGAGCACCCCGATCGCGGTCCAGAGCCAGCCCAGCCCGGCGCCGGTGGCCAGCAGGACCCCGGCCACCAGCAGGAACAGCACCCCGGCGACCACGGTCGACACGGCCAGATACCGCATGTCCCCGGCGCCCATGAGCACGCCGTCGAGCACGAACACGACCGCGTTGATCGGCTGCAGCAGCGCCGCGAACAGCAGCACGAAGGCGGCGAGGTGCACGACCAGCGGGTCGTCGGTGAACGCGTGCGGCAGCACCCCGCGCAGCGCCAGCAGCACCAGCCCGACCAGCACCCCGAACGCCAGGCCGAGCTCGACCATCCGCCGGGTCGCGGCCCGGGCCGCGACCACGTCGCCCGCCCCGAGCAGCCGCCCGACCAGGGCCTGGGCCGCGATCGCGACCGCGTCCAGGGCCAGCGCCAGGGTGTTCCAGATCTCGAACGCGATCTGGTGGGCGCCGACCTGGGCCGCCCCGAGCCGGGCCGCGACCGCGGTCGCCGAGGTCAGCGCCACCCGCAGCGCGACCGTCCGGATCAGCAGGTCCAGCCCGACCCGGGCCAGCCGGCCGACCACCCGGCCGACCGGGCGCAGCCCGACCTGCAGCACCGCGGCCCGCCGGCCGAGCCCGAGCAGGTAGACCGCGACCGCGCCCCACTGCACGAGCACGGTCGACGCGGCCGAGGCGCCCACCCCGTACCCGAGGCCGAGGATGAGCACGATCTCCAGGGCGAGGTTGACCGCGGCCGAGATCACCGCCACCAGCAGCGGCGTCCGGGTGTCCTGCCGGCCGCGCAGCCAGCCCACGGCGGCGTAGGTGATCAGGACCGCGGGCAGGCCGAGCGCGCTGACCCGCAGGTAGGTCTCCGCGTACCCGGCGGCGGCGCCGGACGCGCCGAACCCGCGGACCAGCGGTCCGGCCAGGACGAGCCCGGCCACGGTCACCGGGACGGAGACCGCGGCCGCCAGCCACACCCCCTGTACGGCCTGGTGGGTCGCCTCCCGCTCGTCGCCGGCCCCGAAGAGCCGGGCCACCGCCGCGGTCGTCCCGTACGCCAGGAAGATGAAGATCGAGTAGCCGGTCACCAGGATCGCGGCCGCGACCGCGAGTCCGGCCAGCTGCGGGGTGCCGAGGTGCCCGACGATCGCGGTGTCGGACAGCACGTACACCGGCTCGGCGATGAGCGCGCCGAACGCGGGCACCGCCAGCCGGAGGATCTCCCGGTCCCACGGCGACCGCAGCCCGATCCGCATGCGCCCCGGTCTACCGGCCGACCCCGACAGATCCGCAGAGTGATCACTTACAGCGATATCAGGCTACTCTGTGTGCCCCTATTCGTCGGCATCGGGCGGTAGCCGTGGACATCCAGCGGACGGGAACCGGACTGCGCCGGCGGCTCGCGCGCCGCTGGCCAGCGGCTCGCACGCCGCTGGCCGGACCTGCCGGTGCGTCGCAAGGGCCTCTGCTGGCGGGGGGGAACGACGCTGGCGCTGACCGTCGAGGAACGCCAGCAGAGCGCGGACGCGATCGAGGCCAGCAGCGTCACCGCCGCCGCGCAGGCCGTGCTGTCCGACGCGCTCGAGGCGGAGACCGGCGTCCGCGGCTACGTTCGGGATCCCCGACCGGCTGGGCATCATCGACCGGTTCTGCGACTGAGCTCAGCCCATCGTCTTCTGGCCGTCGAGGGACTCCCGGATGATGTCGGCGTGGCCGGCGTGCTGCGCGGTCTCGGCGATCATGTGCAGGAGGGCCCGGCGCGCGGTCCAGGTCGCACCGGCCTCGAACCAGGGCGCCGCCGGCAGCGGCCGGGCCGCGTCCAGATCGGTGCCGGCGATCAGCTCGTCGGTCGCCGCCGCGACCTCGTCGTACCGGGCGAGCAGGTCCGGGAGCGTCTCGGCCCCGGTCATCCGGTGTCCGTCGGCCCAGGCGACGACCTCGGCCGGCGGGTTGGACCAGTCCACGGCGGCCCAGTCGATGCCGGGGCCGGGCGCCGGGCCGGACACGATGAAGCCGGCCCACGTCGCCTCGGTGACCGCGACGTGCTTGATCAGGCCGCCGAGGGTGAGCTCGCTGGCCGTGGTCCGCTGCCGGGCCTGGTCGTCGGTGATGTCCCGCACGGTGTACCGGAGGAAGTCCCGGTGCCGCCGGAGGGTGTCGACGAGGTCGGCGCGCTCGCCGGTCCGGAGAGTGTTCGTCATGCCCGGACCCTAGGAGGTCTTGCGGCCGGATCCTGACCGCAAGTCCATCCGGAACACCACCCGGTCGTCCCGCCGGCGTTCGATCTCGCTGAACCCGGCCGCCTCGAACATCGACGCCGTCCCCGTGTACGCCGTCGGGTCCGACCAGCTCTTCCCGGTCCGGTCGTCCCGCGGCACGCCCTCGATCGCCGCGGCCCCGCGGGACCGCGCGTGCGTCACCGCGCCGGCCAGCAACGCGTGCGCCACGCCCTGCCGCCGGAACGGCCGTGGCACCACGAAGCAGAGCACCGACCAGACCGGGCCGTCGAACGGCACCGGCTTCAGCGCCGGCGACCGCGCCAGCCGCTCGGCGAACAGCTCCCGCGGTGCCGCCGCCACCCACCCCACCGGCCCGTCGCCCGAGTACGCCAGCAGGCCGGGCTCCCGGCCGGCCTCGACCAGCGACCGCAGCCCGTCCCGGTTCTCCTCCCGGGCCTGGTACGAGACCTTCGCGTGCCGCAGGTAGACGCACCAGCACCGGGCCGGGTCGCCACGGGCGCCGAAGACGCTCAGCACGTCCGCCCACCGTGCCGGCGTGGCCGGCTCGATCCTCAGGTCCACGCCGCAGGGTCTACCAGCCGGCTCCGACGGTAATTAACGTCGGGAGCATGGACATCGAGCTCGACCCGGAGAAAGCCGGCTTCGCCCCGGACCGCCTGGACCGCATCGACGCGCACCTGGCCCGCTACGTCGACGAGGGACTGCTCGCGGGCTGGCAGCTCGCGATCACCCGCGACGGCCAGCTGGTCCACCACGGCATGTACGGGTTGCGGGACCGCGAGGCCGACCGGCCGGTCGAGCCGGACACGATCTGGCGCATCTACTCGATGACCAAACCGATCACCTCGGTCGCGGCGATGATGCTCACGGAGGAGGGCCGGCTGCCGCTGCGGCAGCCGATCGGCGAGCTCCTGCCCGAGTTCGCCGACGCCCGGGTGCTCGTGAGCGGCTCGGCCAGCAACCCCGGCACGGTCGCGGCCGAGCCGATCCGGGTCTGGCACCTGCTCTCGCACACCTCCGGCATGACGTACGGGTTCCTGCACCAGACCCCGGCGGACGAGATGCACCGGCTGCTGGACGCCGAGTTCTTCCCGTCCGAGGGCGTCACGCTGGAGCAGATGGCGCAGCGCTTCGCCCAGGTGCCGCTGCTGTTCCAGCCCGGCACCGGCTGGAACTACGGCGTGTCCACCGACGTGCTCGGCCGGGTCGTCGAGGTGGCCGCCGGCATGCCGCTGGACCAGTTCTTCGCCGAGCGGATCACCGGTCCGCTGGGGATGACCGACACCGCGTTCTCGGTCCCGCCGGAGAAGGCCGACCGGATGGGCGGGCTCTACCTGACTCCCAAGGCCGGTCAGGCGCCGGTCCGCCGGGACGAGTTCACCCCCGACCCGCGCGGGAAGATCACCTACTTCTCCGGCGGCGGCGGGCTGGTCTCGACCACGGCCGACTACCTGCGGTTCACCCGCATGCTGCTCAACCGGGGCGAGCTCGACGGCGTCCGTCTGCTCGGCAGCCGGACGGTCGACTACATGACCCGCAACCACCTGCCGGCCAACGCCGACATCGCGACGATCGGCCGCTCGATGAGCCCGCAGGACGCGTTCGAGGGGATCGGCTTCGGGCTGGGCTTCGCGGTCGTGATCGACCCGGCCCGCAACGAGATCCTCACCTCCCCGGGTGAGTACGCCTGGGGCGGCCTGGCCTCGACCACGTTCTGGGTCGACCCGGTGGAGCGGATCACGGTGGTCTTCATGACGCAGCTGATCCCGTCGAGCACGTACCCGATCCGGGCGGAGTTGCGGACCATGGTCAACTCCGCTCTGGTGGACTGACGGTTCGGGTTGCGGACGGGTTTCCAACCGTTCACCGCGCAACAACGTCCGCTCGGCGCGCGGGACGAGTGATCCGATCTCAGGACATGTACGTAGTAGGGGTTGTGCCGGCGATCACAGCCGGTCCGTCGCCGTGAGGAGCTCGCGCATGGCCTCCTTCCTTGACCGGGAACGCTCTATTGCCGGTCCCGGCTTCAACCGCTGGCTCATACCGCCAGCCGCCCTGGCTATTCATTTGTGTATCGGCCAGGCCTACGCGACCAGCGTCTACAAGACGGCGCTGGTGAAGAACTTCGGCTCGAACAACACCAAGATCGGCATCGTCTTCTCGATCGCGATCGTGATGCTCGGGCTGTCCGCCGCCGTCCGCGGCACCTGGGTGGACCGGGTGGGTCCGCGCAAGGCGATGTTCACCGCCGCCTGCTTCTGGGGCGCCGGATTCCTCGTCGGCGGGCTCGGCATCGAGACCAAGCAGCTGTGGCTGCTGTACCTCGGCTACGGCGTCATCGGCGGCATCGGCCTCGGCATCGGCTACATCTCGCCGGTCTCCACGCTGATCAAGTGGTTCCCGGACCACCCGGGTGTCGCCACCGGCCTGGCGATCATGGGCTTCGGCGGCGGCGCGCTGATCGCGACGCCGGCCTCCCAGCAGCTCATGGGCTGGTACGACTCGAACTACAACTCCGCCCTGGCCACGTCCGTCGCGAGCGGGCCCGCGGTGGCGAAGCTGTTCGTCACCCTCGGCATCGTGTACTTCGTCATCATGATGTACGGGGTCTTCAACATCAGGGTGCCCGCCAACGACTGGCGCCCGGCCGGCTGGGACCCGTCGATGCTGAAGACCAAGGCTCTGGTCACGACCAACAGCGTCTCCGCGGCCAACGCGATCAGGACCCCGCAGTTCTACTTCCTGTGGATCGTCCTGTTCTGCAACGTGACCGCGGGCATCGGCATCCTCGAGCAGGCCTCGCCGATGATCCAGGACTTCTTCCGCAACGACGCGGGGCGCTCGACCGTCACGGTCGCGGAGGCCGGTGGCTTCGTCGGCATCCTGTCGCTGGCCAACATGCTCGGCCGGATCCTGTGGTCGTCCACATCGGACAAGATCGGCCGCAAGCCGATGTACATGTTCTATCTGGGCATCGGCATCCTGAGCTACCTGCTGCTGGCGACGGTCGGCAACAACGCGACCGTGCTGTTCGTCCTGCTGGCCATGCTGATCCTGTCCTTCTACGGCGGCGGTTTCGCGACCGTGCCGGCGTACCTGCGGGACCTGTTCGGCACGTTCCAGGTCGGCGCCATCCACGGCCGGTTGCTCACCGCGTGGTCCGCGGCCGGCGTGGTCGGTCCGCTGATCGTCAACGGCTACCTGGACGCGAAGGGCACGCCGGGCAAGCTGACGATCGACGCCTATCGGCCCGCGCTCTACACGATGATCGCGATCCTGGCCGTCGGCTTCATCTCCAACCTGCTCATCCGCCCGGTCGCCTCGAAGTTCTGGGAACCGGAATCTGACACCGCGCCGGACAGCCCGGCCCCGACGGAGAGGGAGAAGGTCTGATGGAGACGCAGGCCGTCCGTCTGGTCCTCGGCTGGGGACTGGTCAGCATCATGATCATCTACGGTCTTTGGGAGACGATCCTCAAGGCCAAGAACCTGTTCTAGCTCCGGCGTCGCACGGGCGGTGCTGTCGCGGTCAGCGGCAGCACCGTTCGTGCGTTCAGGGCCCTGTCTGCCGACGAGGAGAATGTGTCGCCGGGTAGGGTCCGTCGCTGTGCGTGTCCTCGTGATCGGCAGTGGGGCGCGGGAGCACGCGCTGTGTCTCGCGCTCGCGGCCGACCCGGGCGTGACCGCGCTGGTGTGCGCGCCCGGCAACGCGGGGACCGCGATGGTCGCCGAGCAGCGGCCGGTCGCGGTCGAGGACGCCGACGCGGTGGCCGCCCTCGCCGTCGACGTCCGGGCCGGGCTGGTGGTGATCGGGCCGGAGGTGCCGCTGGTGGCCGGGGCGGCCGACGCGGTCCGGGCCCGGGGCATCGCCTGCTTCGGACCGAGCGCGGCCGCGGCCCGACTGGAGGGCTCCAAGGCCTTCGCCAAGGACGTGATGACCGCGGCCGGCGTGCCGACCGCGGGAGCCCGGGTCTGCACGACGCCGGCCGAGGTCGAGGCGGCGCTGGACGAGTTCGGCCCGCCGTACGTGGTGAAGGACGACGGGCTGGCCGCGGGCAAGGGCGTCGTGGTGACCGACGATCGCGCGGCGGCGCTCGCGCACGCCGCCTCCTGCTCCGGGGCGGTCGTGGTCGAGGAGTTCCTGGACGGACCCGAGGTCTCGCTGTTCTGCGTGACCGACGGGACCGCGGTGCTGCCGCTGCTGCCGGCCCAGGACTTCAAGCGGGTCGGCGACGGCGACACCGGCCCGAACACCGGCGGCATGGGGGCGTACGCGCCGCTGGACTGGACGCCGCCCGGGTTCGTCGAGGACGTGCTGGCCCGGGTGGTCCGCCCGACGCTGGCGGAGATGGCCGCCCGCGGGACGCCGTTCGCCGGGCTGCTCTACGTGGGCCTCGCGCTCGGCCGCCACGGGCCCCGGGTGGTGGAGTTCAACGCCCGCTTCGGCGATCCGGAGACCCAGGTCGTGCTGGCGCTGCTGGAGTCGCCGCTGGCCGGGCTGCTGTCCGCCGCCGCGACCGGCCGGCTGGTCGCGCACCCGCCGCTGCGCTGGCGGGGCGGGTACGCGCTGACCGTCGTGCTGGCCGCCCTCGGCTACCCCGGCACCCCCCGCGGCGGCGACGTGATCACCGGCGCCGACCTGCCCGGCGTGCTGCACGCCGGCACCCGCCGCCGGGACGACGGCGCGGTCGTCTCCTCCGGTGGCCGGGTGCTCAGCGTGGTCGCCCTCGGCGACGACCTCCCGGCCGCCCGCGACGCCGCGTACGCCGTCCTGGACAAGATCCACCTCGACGGCGGCCACTTCCGCACGGACATCGCCGGAACGGCAGCGACCGGTCGTTCCGTGTAACAGGTGTGAGCGACTGGGAGCGGGACTTCGCCGCCTGGGTGGACGGGCGCGGTTCCGCCCTGCGGGGCACTGCGTACCTGCTCTGCGGCGACTGGCATGCCGCGGAGGACCTGACGCAGACGGCGCTGACCAAGCTCTACCTGGCCTGGCGGCGGATCGACCGGCGCGGGTCGGTCGATGCGTACGCGCGGACCGTGCTGCTGCGCACGTACCTGGATGAGGGCCGGCGGCCGTGGCGGCGGGAGCGGACCGGGGTCGAGGCCCCGGAGCCGGTGGCGCCGGGGGACGGCCCGGGTGCGGTCGACGAGCGCCTCGCGTTGGCCGCGGCGCTGCGCGGGCTACCCCGGACGCAGCGGGCCGTGCTGGTGCTGCGCTACTGGTGCGACCTCGACCAGCGGGACACCGCGGCCGCGCTCGGCATCAGCGAGGGAACCGTGAAGAGCGCGTCGTCGCGCGGGCTGGCGACGCTGCGCGCCTCGATGAGCCGGGAGGAGACCCGATGAGCCTCGATCTGGACGACGGCGCCGCGGACGTGCGGGCTGCGTTCGAGCAGCTGGTCGCGGCCGGTCCGGCTGCCCCGTCGTCGCTGACCGCCCTCGCCGCCGGCCGGGGCGCGCGGCGGCGGCGCGGCCTGGTGACGGTGGCCGCCGCGGCGGCGGCCGCGGTCGCGGTGACCGGCGGCGCGGTGGTGTCGACCGCGGCGCTCCGGTCGCCGGATCCGACCGCGGCGATCGCCGGGCCGACGCCGAGCCCGTCGCCGCGGGGCCGCGAGCAACCGCCGGCGCCGGTGCTCCCCGACCGCAACGGGGCGGCGCTGGTGTCCGGGTGCAGCGCCGCGGCCGGCGTAAGCCACCAGTACCTCGTGCAGAACCACGTCGACAACGGCGGCAGCTACGGCAGCCTGCTGGTCGACGCCCCCCTGCACGCCCGCGCCTCGCTGCTCTACTGCGACTACCGGGACTTCACCGGCCCGTACCGGATCCTGACCGGCCACGAGACGGGGTCGCCCGACCGGCCCGCGGCCGACCCGGTCACGATCGACCTCTCGGCGATCGACCCGCCCGGCGCCGGCGATCCCCGGCGCTGGATGGTCGCCGGCGAGGTGTCCGAGCAGGTGGAGTTCGTCCAGGTCCGGGCCGGGTCGAGGGTGGTCGCGGCGGTGGTCCACTCGGACACGTTCCTGGCCCGCGGGTTGCTGAACGCCCACGAACCGCCGCCCGAGCTGATCATCCGTTCGTACGACGCCCAGGGCCGCCTGCTCGCCGAGAACAGGCTGATCAGCTAGCCGCCGGAGGGGACCGTGTCGCCCGGGGTGTTCTCGTCGGCCGGTTCCGGCGGGACGACCTCGTCGCGGCCGCCGCTGAGGTAGCCCGAGACCGTGCTGATCACCGCGACGATCGGCACCGCCAGCAGGGCGCCGATGATGCCGGCCAGCAGCGTGCCGGTGGCGATGCCGAACACGATCGCCAGCGGGTGCACCTTCACCGCCCGGCCCAGCAGCAGCGGCTGCAGGATGTGCCCCTCGACCTGCTGCACCAGCAGCACGACGCCGAGCAGGATCAGCGCGGTCACCGGGCCCTTGGCGACCAGCGCGACGAGCACCGCGATCAGGCCGGTCGCGGTCGCGCCGACGATCGGGATGAACGAGCCCAGGAACACGATCACGCCCAGCGGCAGCGCCAGCGGCACCCGCAGGATCCCCGCGCCGACGCCGATGCCGATCGCGTCGACCAGGGCGACCGCGAGCGTCGCGTGCACGTAGCTGATCAGCGTCCGCCAGGCCCGCTCGCCCGCGCCGGCGACCCGCTCCCGGCTGCCGGACGGAAACAGCCGGACGACCCAGGTCCAGACCTGCCGGCCGTCCTTGATGAAGAAGATCGTCGCGAACAGCGTCAGCAGCAGGCCGGTGAGCACCTCGCCGACGGTGCCGGCGGCGCCGATGGCCCCGCTGGTGAGCCGGGACCGGTTCTCCGACAGGGACCGGCGGGCACTGTCGACGTAGTCGTTGATCTGCTGCTGGGACAGCCCGAGCGGGCCGTTGATCAGCCAGTTCTGGATCTTGTCGATGCCACCGTTGACCTGGGTGGTCAGGTCCCCGAGGCCGTTGCGGAACTGGTCGATCACCAGCCAGATGAGCAGCCCGATGCCGATCACGCCGGACAGCAGCGTGATGGCCGTGGCCAGCGCCGGCGGCACGCCCCGCTTGGCCAGCACGGCGGCCAGCGGCTGCAGCAGCGCCGAGAGCAGCAGCGCGATCGCCAGCGGCACGACCACCACCTGGATGCGCGAGATGACCAGCAGCAGCACGTAGAACGCGGCCGCGATCGCGACGATGCGCCAGGCCCAGGCCGCGGTGGCCCGGACGCCCGGCGGCACGGCCGAGACGTCGATCGAGGCGAGCCGGCCGCGGATGCCGTCCGGCTCGGTGCGGTGCCGGGAGTCGTCCCGCTCGGCCCGGTCCTGGGCCGCGGCCTCGTCGGAGCTGTCGCTGTCGGGGTCGGGCGCGCCGGTCAGACCGGTGGTGTTGTCCTCCTCGGCCGCGGCCGAGGAGGCCGTGTCCCGGGCGGTCTCGGAGTCGCCCGGCGCCCGGGCCGCGCTGTCTGGGGAGCGGCTGGACCTGCTCACGGAACGTCCTCACGGGTCGGTCGATACGGGGCGTGGCCAGTCTGGACTACCCGGCGCACGCCGTACCTACCCGACAGGCTGCGAGACTGGGTGCCGTGATCGAGCGCTACACGTTGCCGGAGATGGGTGCGGTCTGGAGCGAGGCCCACAAGTACGAGCTGTGGTGCGAGGTCGAGCGGCGGGTGCTCGTCGCCCACGCGGCCGCCGGCACCGTGCCGGAGTCGGCCGTGCAGCCGGTGCTGGACGCGCCGCCGCCGACCCCCGAGGCGGTGGCCGAGATCGAGGAGGTCACCCAGCACGACGTGATCGCGTTCCTGTCCGCGTGGGCCGACAACACCAGCCCGCGCGAGGCCGCCGCGTACGTCCACTTCGGACTGACGTCGTCCGACCTGCTGGACACCGCGCTCGCGCTGCAGCTGGTCGAGGCGAGCGACGTGCTGCTGGCCAAGGCGGACGAGCTGGTGGCGGCGCTGCGCGACCGCGGCCTGGAGCACCGGGACACGCTCAAGGTCGGCCGTACGCACGGCATCCACGCCGAGCCGACCGTCCTCGGGCACCGGCTGGCCGACCTCGCCTTCGGCGTCGCCCGGTCCCGGGACCGGCTGCGGCGAGCCCGCGGGGCCGTCGCGGTCGCGAAGATCTCCGGCGCCGTCGGGACGTACTCGTCGGTGGACCCGGCGCTGGAGGCGTCGGTCGCCGCGGGGCTCGGGCTCCGGCCGGCCGAGGTGGCGACCCAGGTCGTGCTGCGGGACGGGATCTCCGAGTGGGTGTCCGCGCTGGCGATCCTCGTCACCGTCTGCGAGGCCGTCGGGCTCGAGGTCCGGCACGGGCAGCGGACCGAGGTCCGGGAGATCTGGGAGCCGTTCCGGACCGGGCAGAAGGGTTCCAGTGCGATGCCGCACAAGAAGAACCCGATCATGTCGGAGCGGATCGCCGGCCTGGCCCGGATCGTCCGCGGGTACGTGACCCCGGTCACCGAGGGCATCCCGCTCTGGCACGAGCGCGACATCTCGCACTCCTCGACCGAGCGGGTCGCGCTGCCGGACGCGGCCACCGCCACCGACTACCTGCTGCGGCTGACCACCCGGCTGGTGCGCGGGATGGTCGTGGACGCCGACCGGATGCGGGCCAACCTGGAGTCGACCGGCGGGCTGGTCTACACCTCCGCGGTGCTGCTGGACCTGGTCCGGTCCGGCCTGTCCCGCGAGGACGCGTACGCGCTCACGCAGGCGGCGGCGATGGAGACCTGGGAGGGCGGGGCGCCGTTCCGGGACACGCTGCGGACGCACGCGGCCGCCGCCGGGGTGAAGCTGGACGAGGCCGGGCTGGACGAGGCGATGCGTCCGGAGCGGTACGTCGCCCGCCTCGGCCCGGTCTTCGACCGTCTCGCCGGGCTCAGCTAGTCCCCCGCCCCGTCTCCTGCTGGAGCTGGTCGATCAGCTCGGACGCCTGCGCCTTGGTCAGGTCGGCCGGCACGTCCTCCCGGCCGGCCTCGCGGGCGAGCGTGCTCAGGTAGGACTGCTGCGGGCCGGTCATCGGCTCGTCCCCGGTGGTCCAGTCCTCGGGGTCCTTCTCGGCGTTGGGTGTGACGTCGTTCTGGTCGGCCATGCCGCCTGGCCTACCCGGTCCGGCACCGTGAAACACTGCCCGGGTGACCGGCCTGGAGCACCTCGCCGCCGGCAAGGTCCGCGACATGTACGGCGGACCCGACGGTCTGCTGCTCGTCGTCGCCAGCGACCGCGTCTCCGCGTACGACTACGTGCTGCCGACACCGATCCCGGACAAGGGCCGGGTGCTGACCGCGCTGTCGGCCTGGTGGTTCGAGCGGCTGGCCGACCTGGTGCCGCACCATCTGGTCTCGATCGACGACCCGGCCATCCCGGCCGAGTGGCGCGGCCGGGCGATGCTGGTGAAGCGGCTGGAGATGCTGCCGGTCGAGTGTGTCGCCCGCGGCTACCTGGCCGGCTCGGGCGTGGCGTCCTATCGCGACACCGGCGCGGTGTCCGGTGTGGACCTGCCGCCGGGGCTCGAGGACGGCTCGCGGCTGCCGGCCCCGATCTTCACCCCGACGACCAAGGCGCCGGTCGGCGCGCACGACGAGGCGATGACGTACGGGGAGGTCGAGGCGAGCGTCGGTGCCGACCGGGCGGCGCAGCTGCGGGGCCTCACGCTCGCGGTCTACGCGCGGGCGGCGGAGCTGGCCGAGGCGCGCGGGATCCTGCTGGCCGACACCAAGCTCGAGTTCGGAGTGGACGGTGCCGGCGTGCTGACGCTGGGGGACGAGGTGCTCACCCCCGACTCGTCCCGCTGGTGGCCGGCCGACCGCTGGCAGCCGGGTCGGCCGCAAGCCAGCTACGACAAGCAGTTCGTCCGGGACTGGCTGTCCGCGCACTGGGACCGCCGGGGCGAGCCGCCGCCGCTGCCGCCCGAGATCGTCGAGCAGACCCGCTCCCGGTACGTCGGGGCGTACGAGCGGATCACCGGACTGTCCTTCGCAGATTGGCCTGGCGCATGAAGTCCTTCGGCAGCGACAACCACGCCCCGGTGCACCCGGACGTGCTGGCCGCGATCGTCGCGGCCAACGACGGCGACGCCCCCTCCTACGGCGCGGATCCGTGGACGGAGGAGGCCCGGCGGCTGTTCACGGTCCACTTCGGACCGGACGCCGAGGCCCACCTCGTCTTCAACGGCACCGGCGCGAACGTGCTCTCGCTCGGCGCGCTGACCCGGTCGTACGAGGCGGTGGTGTGTGCCGACACCGCGCACATCCACACCGACGAGTGCGGCGCGCCGGAGAAGCAGCTGGGCTGCAAGCTGCTGCCGGCGCCCACTGTGGACGGTCGCCTCTCGGTCGAGGCCGCGGACAAGCTGGTGTGGGGGATCGGCGACGAGCACCACGTCCAGCCGAAGGCGCTGTCGATCACCCAGTCGACCGAGCTCGGCACCCGCTACACCCTGGACGCCGTCCGGGAGCTGGCCGACTGGGCCCACGGCCGCGGGCTGGCCGTGCACATGGACGGCGCCCGCCTGGCCAACGCGGCCGCCGGACTCGGGGTCTCGCTGGGCGAGGCCAGCGCCGGCTGCGGCGTGGACGTGCTGTCCTTCGGTGGCACCAAGAACGGCGGGATGGGCGCGGAAGCCGTGGTCGTGCTGCGGCCCGAGCTCGGCCGGGACGTCCACTTCCGCCGCAAGCAGGGCATGCAGCTGGCCTCGAAGATGCGGTATGCGGCGGCCCAGTTCGTCGCGCTGCTCACCGACGACCTCTGGCGCCGGGCGGCCGGGTCCGCCAACGCGTCGGCGGCCCGGCTCGCGGCCGCCGCGGCCGACGTGCCCGGAGTGAAGATCACCCGCCCGGTCGAGGCGAACGCGGTGTTCGCGATCCTGCCGGCCGGCGCGGTCGCGCCACTGCAGGAGGCGTACCCGTTCTACGTCTGGGACGAGTCCACCGGCGAGGTCCGCTGGATGACCTCCTTCGCCACCACCGACGCGGAGGTGGACGACTTCGTCGCCACCCTCGCCCGGCTCGTGGGTTAGGGTTCCGGCCGTGCCACGGGTGGTCGTCGACGTCACGCTCAAGCCGGAGATCCTGGATCCGCAGGGCCAGGCGATCCTCGGCGCGCTCGGCCGCCTCGGCTACGCCGGGGTCACCGGCATCCGCCAGGGCAAGCACTTCGAGCTGGACGTGGCCGACGGCACCGACGACTCGGTGGTCGCGCAGATCGCCGAGACGCTGCTGGCGAACCCGGTCATCGAGGACTTCACGATCCGCCCCGTCTAGGGACGGATTCCCCACCCCCCGTCGGAGTCGATCGTCTGGCCGGTGATCCAGCCGGCCCGGTCCGACACCAGGAACGCGACCAGCTCGGTGATGTCCTCCGGGCGGCCCCAGCGCCGCGCCAGCGGCATCCGGTCCGCGACGTACTCGAGCGTGCCGGCGTCGGCGTAGCCGGTGTCGTTCGGGCCCGGGTTGACGCAGTTGACCGTCGCCCCGAGCGGGGCGAGGGCCGCGGCCAGCGATGTGGTGATGCCCTGCAGCGCCGCCTTGGACAACGCGTACGGCAGCTCGGTCGGCATCGGGTCCCGGTGCACCCCGGTCGTGAACAGCACCACCCGCCGAACCCCGGCTCGCGCGGCGGCCTGCACCAGCAGGACGGTCGCCCGGGTGTTCACCGCGAACGACAGGTCCATCTCGGTCGCGGTGACCGTCTCCAGGGACTGGTCGCTGGAGCGGGCGTGCACGGCGACCAGCGCGTCGAGCGTCCCGTACCGCGCGACGTGGTCGGTGACCAGCCGGGCCGGCACCGCCGGGTCGGACAGGTCGGACGGCGCCCAGGCGAAGTCCGGGTCGATCGGCTCGCCGAGCCCCCACGGCTGCTCCTCGTCGTGAGCGGGCCAGCCGGTCCCGTTCACGGTCCACCCGTCGGCCGCGAGTCGCTCGGCGACGGTCCGGCCGATCCCGATCCGGCGGCTGATGCCGGTCACCAGCGCGTTCTGCGTCACGCGAGCAACACCCCCGGGTTGAGGATGCCGGTCGGGTCCAGCGCTTTCTTCACCGCCGCCATCGCCGCCAGCTCGGCCGGCGTCCGGGTCAGCGGGAGCCAGCGGGTCTTGGCCCGGCCGATGCCGTGCTCGGCGCTGATCGACCCGCCGGCCGCGGCGACCAGCCGCAGCACCCGCTCGGTGACCGCGTCCTCCTCCGCCTCGGGGACGTCGAGCAGGTTCACATGCAGGTTGGCCTCGGCCAGGTGTCCATAAAGGACGGTACGGCCGGCGCCGGCGACCGCCGGCAGCGCGGACCACACGTCGGCCAGCCGGTCGGCCGGCAGTGAGACGTCCAGCTTGATCGGGACGCCGGCCCGGGAGACGGCCGGGGTGAGCTCCTCGCGGTAGCGCCAGAGCCGGGCCCGGCCGGCGGCGTCCTCGGCCAGCACGGCATCGCCGACGTCGGTGCCGGCCAGCACGGACGCCAGCTCCTCCGCGCTCCCGACGGTCTCCACCAGCACGTACGCGGGCCAGCGCGCGGCCAGCGGCGACGGCAGGTCGAGCAGGTCCATCGCCACGTCGCCGATCAGCTCGGCCGCGGCCAGGTCGGTGCCGCGGACGGCGGCGAGCAGGGCCGCGGCTGCGTCCAGTGAGCGGACCCCGGCCAGCGCGACCGCCCGGTTCGCCGGCAGCGGCCGGACCAGCCGCAGCCGCAGTCTGGTCAGCACGCCCAGGGTGCCCTCGCTGCCGCAGAGCAGTCCGGACAGGTCGTAGCCGCTGGAGTCCTTGAGCGGACCGTCCACCCGGGACAGCAGCTCCCCGCCGGCCAGCGCGACCTCGGCCCCGACGAGCTGGGCCCGGGCCGGCCCCCAGCGCAGCACTCGCAGCCCGCCGGCGTTGGTCGCGATCGCGCCGCCGACGGTGGCGGTGTCCCGGGCGGCCCAGTCCATCCCGAGCTGCCAGCCGGCGGCGGCCGCGTGCGCCTGCACCGCGGCCAGCGTCGCGCCCGCCCCGACGACCACGGTGCCGTCCGGGCCGACCGGGGCCAGCCCGGTCAGCCGCCGGGTCGAGAGCACCACCGCGCCGTCCACCCCGGCCGGGATGCCGCCGCCGACCAGCCCGGTGTTCCCGCCCTGCGGCACCACCGGCACGCCCGCGGCCGCGCACACCCTGAGCACGGCCGCGACCTCGGCCGGGCGCCCGGGCCGTACCACCGCCCGCGCCGTCCCCCGCCATCGCCCGGTCCAGTCGACCTCCGCCCCGGCGCGCAGGTCCGGGTCGGTCAGCACCTGTGCGGCCCCGACCAGGTCCGACAGCGTCGCCTCCAGCACGCCCCGATCCTTCCGCACCACTCGGCCGGCCCAGTGAGGTGGTTCGTCCGGAGGAGTACTACTCGGAGTGGTAGGTACCGCTCCGAGTAGTACGCGCCGGTCCTGCATCCCCGGCCCGCTGCAGGCGTCGGCCCTCCACCCTGTCGGGGCAGCAACCGGCGTCCGGCCCGTACGATGGCCGCCGTGACAGTCAAGGTCGGCGTGGTGACCTTCCCGGGCAGCCTCGACGACCGCGACGCGGCGCGGGCCGTCGCGTCGGCCGGCGCGGAGGCGGTGCGGCTCTGGCACGCCGACCCCGACCTGCACGGCGCGGACGCGGTCGTGCTGCCCGGCGGTTTCTCGTACGGGGACTACCTGCGCTGCGGCGCGATCGCCCGGTTCGCCCCGGTGATGAACACGATCATCGACCAGGCGGAGCAGGGCCTGCCGGTGCTCGGCATCTGCAACGGCTTCCAGGTGCTCTGCGAGTCGCACCTGCTGCCCGGCGCGCTGATCCGCAACGACGTCCGCCGGTTCGTCTGCCGGGACCAGCGGCTGCGGATCGAGGCCGGCAGCGTCTGGACCGGCGACTACGCGGCCGGTGCCGAGGTCGTGATCCCGGTCAAGAACGGCGAGGGCGGCTTCGTCGCGGACGCCCGCACCCTGGACGAGCTGGAGAGCGAAGGCCGGGTCGTGGCCCGCTACCTCGACGGCAACCCGAACGGCTCGGCCCGCGACATCGCCGGCATCCGCAACGCCGAGGGCAACGTCGTCGGCCTGATGCCGCACCCGGAACACGCGGTCGACCCGCTCACCGGCCCCGGTGCCGACGGACTCGGCTTCTTCACCTCCGTGCTCAAGGCCCTGGTGACGGCGTGATCGACACCGTCACCCGGGCCACGGACACCCCCGACGAGCCCCAGCCGCACGGGGACCTCGGCCTCGCCCCGGACGAGTACACCCGGATCCGCGAGCTCCTCGGCCGCCGCCCGACCTCTTCCGAGCTGGCCGTCTATTCGGTCATGTGGAGCGAGCACTGCTCGTACAAGTCGAGCAAGGTCCACTTGCGACAGTTCGGTGAGAAGACCCCGCCGAGCAGCCGGATGCTGGCCGGCATCGGCGAGAACGCCGGTGTGGTCGACGCCGGCGACGGCTGGGCGGTCACGTTCAAGGTCGAGTCGCACAACCACCCCTCGTTCGTGGAGCCGTACCAGGGCGCCGCGACCGGGGTCGGCGGCATCGTCCGCGACATCCTCGCGATGGGCGCCCGGCCGATAGCGGTGATGGACCCGCTCCGGTTCGGGCCCGCGGACGCGCCCGACACCGCGCGGGTGCTGCCCGGCGTGGTCGCCGGCGTCGGCGGGTACGGCAACTGCCTGGGCCTGCCCAACATCGGCGGCGAGGTCGTCTTCGACCCCAGCTACCTCGGCAACCCGCTGGTCAACGTGCTGTGCGTGGGCCTGCTGCGCGCGGGCGACATCCAGCGCGCGGCCGCGACCGGCATCGGCAACAAGGTGATCCTCTTCGGCGCGAAGACCGGCCGGGACGGCATCGGCGGGGCGTCCGTGCTGGCCTCGGCCACCTTCGACGAGACCCGCGAGACCAAGCGCCCGAACGTGCAGGTCGGCGATCCGTTCGCGGAGAAGGTGCTGATCGAGTGCTGCCTGGAGATCTACCGGGCCGGCCTGGTGGTGGGCATCTCCGACCTCGGTGCGGCCGGGATCGCCTGCGCGCTGACCGAGCTGGCCAGCTCCGGCGAGGGCGGCATGCACGTCGACCTGCAGCGGGTGCCGCTGCGGGAGCCGTCGATGGGCCCGGAGGAGGTGCTGGCCAGCGAGTCCCAGGAGCGGATGTGCGCGATCGTCGCCCCGGACAAGGTCGAGGAGTTCCTCGCCGTCTGCGCCCGCTGGGAGGTGCTGGCCACCGTCCTCGGTGAGGTCACCGGGACCGGCCGGCTGGAGGTCGACTGGCACGGCGAGCGGATCGTGGACGTGTCGCCGCGGACGGTCGCGCATGAGGGCCCGGTCTACCGGCGACCGATCGAACGCCCGGCCGACCAGGACGCGCTGAACGCCGACTCGCCGTCGCGGTTGCCCAGGCCGACCGACCTGCGCGCGCTGCTGCTGCGGATGGTCGCGAGCCCCGGCCTCTGCAGCAGGGCCTGGGTCACCGACCAGTACGACCGGTACGTCCAGGGCAACACCGTGCTGGCCCAGCCCGAGGACGCCGGCGTGGTCCGCATCGACGAGACGACCCAGCGCGGGGTCGCGCTGGCCACCGACGGCAACGGCCGGTACACGCGGCTCGACCCGTACGCCGGGGCGCAGCTGGCGCTGGCCGAGGCGTACCGGAACGTGGCCGCGACCGGGGCCGAGCCGGTCGCGGTGTCCGACTGCCTGAACTTCGGCAGCCCCGAGGACCCGGGCGTGATGTGGCAGTTCAGCGAGGCCGTCCGCGGCCTGGCCGACGGCTGCCTGCGGCTCGGCACCCCGGTCACCGGCGGCAACGTCAGCTTCTACAACCAGACCGGCGCGACCCCGATCCTGCCGACCCCGGTGGTCGGCGTACTCGGCCTGCTGGACGACGTGACCAAGCGGACCCCGATCGGCTTCGACGCGCCCGGGGACGTCGTCGTCCTGCTCGGCGCCACCGGTGCGGACTTCGGCGGCTCCGAGTGGGCGTACGCGGAGCACGGGCACCTCGGCGGCACCCCGCCCCCGGTCGACCTGGACGCGGAGAAGGCGCTGGCCGGCGTGCTGCGGTCCGGCCTGCTGCGCAGCGCCCACGATCTGTCCGACGGCGGCCTGGCCCAGGCCCTGGTCGAGTCCGGCCTGCGCCGCGGCCGGGGCGCGACCGTCGCGGTCGAGGGCGACCCGTTCGTGGCCCTGTTCAGCGAGTCGACCGCCCGCGCCCTGGTCACCGTGGCCGAGGACGACCTGGACCGGCTGACCGGGCGGGCCGAGGCGGCCGGCGTGCCCTGCCTGGTCCTCGGCGAGGTCACCGAGCAGCCCACGCTGACCGTCGTGGATGTCCTGACCGTGGGGCTGGCCGAGCTGCGCGAGGCGGCGGACTCGACGCTGCCCGCGCTGTTCGACTGACATGGCCCGCCGGGTCGATCCCGCGAAGGTCGGCGCGACCGTGCTCGCCCAGGCCGATCGCACGCTGGAGTGGCTGTCCATGCAGCCGCCCTCGCGCTGGCGCCGGCCCTCGGCGCTGCCGGGCTGGACGATCGCCGAGCTGGTCGCCCACCTGGCCAAGTCGCTGAGCACGATCCCGGTCGTGCTCGCCGACCCGACCCCGGACAAGCCGAGCACCATCGACCGGTACGTCTCCGGATATGCCCGCGCCGCGGCCGAGATCCGGGACCGGGACGTCAAGGCCGCCGCGGGCCGCGACCCCGCCGAGATCCTGGCCGAGGTGTACGAGCGCCGCGACGCCGCGGCCACCGCGATCGCCGACCCCCGCCCGGCCCGGGCCGTGGCCGCCCCGCGCGGGCCGATCGCGCCGGCCGACTTCCTGCTCACCCGGGCGATCGAGATGGTCGTGCACGCTGACGACCTGTCCCGCTCGCTGCCGGGCGCGGACCCGGTCGAGCTGGACCGGGATGCTGTGCGCTTGGTCACGCAGACCTGCGCCGACATGCTCGCCACCCGGGCTCCGGGACGGTCGCTGGAGCTGCGCGTCCCCCCGTACGCGGCCGTGCAGTGCATCGAGGGACCTCGGCACACTCGTGGCACACCACCGAACGTGGTGGAGACCGACCCGCTCACCTGGATCCGCCTGGCGGCCGGTCGTCAGGCCTGGGCCGAGGCTGTGAACAGCGGTTCTGTGCACGCGCGGGGGGAACGGGCGGACCTGACCGGGTGGCTCCCGTTGTTCTGACCGGCCTCCGGTCGGTCCCGGAGAGTGTGCGACAAACCCTACTCGGAGGTACCGTTGTGAGCCCGCGGCCGGCCGCATCCCCCCACGCGGCCGGTCGCGGCTCCGAGGCTGCCGCGAGCCGCACCCGAGATGGTCGGGACACGGCCGATCGCCCGGTAGAGTGAGGGACGTGCCGGAGGAGTCGCCACCTCGGGAGGAGTGCGGCGTGTTCGGCGTCTGGGCTCCCGGCGAGGACGTCGCCAAGCTCACCTACTACGGTCTCTATGCCCTGCAGCACCGGGGGCAGGAGGCAGCGGGGATCGCCGTCAGCGACGGCGCCGCGCTCGTCGTCTACAAGGACCTCGGTCTCGTCGCCCAGGTCTTCGACGAACCCACCCTGGACAGCCTGCGCGGCCACATCGCGATCGGGCACTGCCGTTACTCCACAACCGGGTCCTCGACCTGGGAGAACGCGCAGCCCACGTTCCGGTTCACCCGGACCGGGACCGGCCTCGCGCTCGGCCACAACGGCAACCTGGTCAACACCGCCGACCTGTTCGCCCAGGCCGCGGAGCTGGGTGTCGCCGACGTCCGCGGGGCCACCACCGACTCGGACCTGATCACCGCGCTGCTGGCCGCGTACCCGGACCTGTCGGTGGAGGCGGCCGCGCTGAAGGTGCTCCCCACCCTGCGGGGCGCGTTCTCGCTCGTCTTCATGGACGAGCACAGCCTCTACGCGGCCCGCGACGGGCACGGGGTGCGCCCGCTGGTGCTCGGCCGGCTCGACCGCGGCTGGGTGGTCGCGTCCGAGACCGCCGCCCTCGACATCGTCGGCGCCTCGTTCGTCCGCGAGGTCGAGCCGGGTGAGCTGATCACCATCGACGCCGACGGCCTGCGCTCGGAGCGCTTCGCCCAGCCCACGCCCAAGGGCTGCCTGTTCGAGTACGCGTACCTGGCCCGGCCGGACACGACGATCGCCGGCCGCAACGTGCACTCGGCCCGGGTCGCGGTCGGCCGCCGGCTGGCCCGCGAGCACCCGGCCGAGGCCGACCTCGTCATCCCGGTCCCGGAGTCCGGCACCCCGGCGGCGATCGGGTTCGCCGAGGAGTCCGGCATCCCGTACGGGCTGGGCCTGGTCAAGAACTCGTACGTCGGCCGGACCTTCATCCAGCCGTCCCAGACGATCCGGCAGCTCGGCATCCGGCTGAAGCTCAACCCGCTGCGGGACGTGCTGCGGGGCAAGCGGATCGTGGTCGTGGACGACTCGATCGTGCGCGGCAACACCCAGCGCGCGCTGGTCCGGATGCTGCGCGAGTCGGGCGCGCTGGAGGTGCACGTCCGCATCTCCTCGCCGCCGGTGAAGTGGCCCTGCTTCTACGGCATCGACTTCGCCAGCCGGGCCGAGCTGATCGCCAACGGCCTGGACGACGAGGGCGTCCGGCGCTCGATCGGCGCCGACTCGCTCGGTTACGTCTCGCTGGAGGGACTCGTCGCGGCCAGCGAGCAGCCGGCCTCCCGGCTCTGCACGGCCTGCTTCGACGGCCACTACCCGATCCCGCTGCCCTCGCCGGAGCTGGTCGGCAAGCACGTGCTGGAGGGGATCGAGCGCTCGGTCACCGCGACGACCGGCTCGCCCGGCCCCTCCGGGGACACGCTCGAGGAGCTGGGTCTCATCGACCCGGCGACCCGGCGGTGACCGGCCCCGAGATCTCGTACGCGGCCGCCGGCGTCGACATCGACGCGGGCGAGCGCGCCGTCGAGCTGATGCGCTCGGCCGTGGCCCGGACCGCCCGGCCCGAGGTCGTCGGCGGGCTCGGTGGCTTCGCCGGGCTGTTCGCGCTGGACGTCGAGCGCTACCGCAAGCCCCTGCTGGCCTCGACCACCGACGGCGTCGGCACCAAGATCGCGATCGCCCGGGCCCTGGACAAGCACGACACGATCGGCCTCGACCTGGTGGCGATGGTCGTCGACGACCTGGCCGTGTGCGGGGCCGAGCCGCTGTTCCTGCAGGACTACATCGCCTGCGGCAAGGTCGTGCCGGAGCGGATAGCGGACATCGTGCGCGGCATCGCCCAGGGCTGCTCGCTCGCGGGCTGCTCGCTGGTCGGCGGGGAGACGGCCGAGCACGGCGACCTCATGGAGCCCGACGCGTACGACCTGGCGGCGACCGCGGTGGGGGTGGTCGAGGCCGAGGACGTGCTCGGGCCCGAGCGGGTCCGGCCCGGCGACGCCGTGGTCGCGCTGGCCTCGTCCGGGCTGCACTCCAACGGCTACTCGCTGGTCCGCCGGGTCCTGCGGGACCTGTCCCTGGACACGGTCGTACCCGAGCTCGGCCGGACCCTGGGCGAGGAGCTGCTGGAGCCGACCCGGATCTACGCGCGCGACTGCCTGGCCCTGGCCGCGGCGACCGAGGTGCACGCGTACGCGCACGTGACCGGCGGCGGGCTGGCCGGCAACCTGGCCCGGGTGCTGCCGCCGACGCTGGACGCCGAGCTGGACCGCGGCACCTGGACCCGGCCGCCGGTGTTCGGCCTCGTCGCCCGGCTCGGCCCGGTCGCCCCGGCCGAGATCGAGCGCACGCTGAACATCGGGGTCGGCATGGTCGCCGTGGTGCCCGACGGACCGGTCGCGGTCGGCCTGCTGGCCGACCGCGGCGTCCCGTCCTGGGTGGCGGGCGAGATCGTCCCCGGGTCCGGCGTCGCCCGCCTCGTCGGCGACCACCCACGCTGACAGGGCACGCCGGATCGCGGCCGCACGAGGGGTCCGTACGGCCGCGTCGGACGTGATCTGCGGCGGGCGAGCTCAGCCGTGCGAGGACGGTTCCCAGTCGTCGTCTGGGTCGTACTCGTCCGCCTCATCCCCGTCGTCGTCGTCCGTCACGGACGGCGGCGCCGCGGACGGCTCGCCCTTCAGCTCGCGCTGCAAGGCAGTCAGGTCGGTGTCGTGCGTGCTGTACTTCAGCGCACGGGCCACCTTCTGCTGCTTAGCCTTGGCACGGCCGCGCCCCATGGCTCGACCCCCTCGCACAGGACAAAGGGGCGACCTGCACGAGGCGGCCCCACAATGTGGTCATCGTCGTAGCACCAGATTACAACCCACGCGCCGCTCGTACCACGTCGCGTCACCGCGAGCGGGTGCCCGGCGCGGCCGACATCACCCGGTCAGCGGAACGACTGCGGCAATTCGGCGCAGTCGCCCCGCTCCTTCGCTGACGGCGGAACCTCAGCGGGACGGCCCGGGCAGCAGGATCCCCCGCAGCCGGCCGACCTCCGCCATCCGTCGCTCGGCCAGCCGATCAGCCGCTACAGCAGGGGGAACGCCCTCCTCGGCGGCCGTACGGAAGATGTCCCGGGTGGTGTCGAAGATCGCCGTCGCCTTCGCGTGCGCCCGCTCCGCGACGTAGCCGCGGAACTCGTCAGCGACCTGGATCACACCGCCGGAGTTGACCACGTAGTCGGGCGCATAGAGCACGCCGCGATCGGCCAGCGTCTTCTCCACCCCGGGATGGGCCAGCTGGTTGTTGGCCGCGCCGCAGACGACCGGCGCGGTGAGCACGTCCACGACCTCGTCCGACAGAGCGCCGCCGAGCGCGCAGGGCGCGTACACGTCCAACGGCGTGCGGACCAGGGTGCCGGCGTCGGCGACCGAGCGCACCTGCGGGTACGCGGCGATCACCGCGGCCACCGCGGCCGGCTGCACGTCGGTGACGATCACCTCGGCGCCGTCGGTGACCAGGTGGTCGACCAGGTGCCGGCCGACCTTGCCGACCCCGGCGATGCCGACCCGGCGGCCGGCCAGCGAGGCGGTGCCCCACTGCCGCTCGGCACAGGCCCGCATGCCCTGGAACACGCCCCAGGCGGTCAGCACGGACGAGTCGCCGGCGCCGCCCTCGGACGGCGAGCGCCCGGTGACGAAGCGCGACTCGCGGGCGACCACGTCCATGTCCCGGACGTACGTGCCGACGTCGCAGGCGGTCACGTACCGGCCGCCGAGGGACTCGACGAACCGCCCGTACGCCCGCAGCAGGGCTTCGGTCTTGTCCGTGCCCGGGTCGCCCCAGATGACGGCCTTGCCGCCGCCGTGGTCGAGTCCGGCCAGCGCGTTCTTGTACGCCATCCCGCGGGAGAGGTTGAGCACGTCGGCGAGCGCGTCGGCCTCGGTCTCGTACGGGTAGAACCGG
Organism: Mycobacteriales bacterium; assembly: GCA_035995165.1. Lineage (NCBI taxonomy): Bacteria > Bacillati > Actinomycetota > Actinomycetes > Mycobacteriales > Mycobacteriales bacterium. The sequence continues at coordinate 9,979 of DASYKU010000024.1, read as the reverse complement.
GTGCCGCCGAGCGACGGTCCGAGCGCCGTGGAGTAGATCGCAATGATGGCGCGCAGGCCCGAGGCCCGGTCGTGACAGAAGACCACTTCTTCGTGGTCGCTGGCGAAGACGGTCACGCTGCACTCCTGCCGTGAAGGTTCTGCTGTCGTCTCCGAGCGGGTGGCGGGGATCGCCCACCAGGCCGCAGCTGGCGGAGCGGTAGCTCCGCCGCTCACCTTAGAGCGCGGTCCGTCCCCAGGCGGCTGGTGATCATGCGACGATCGACCGGTGACACCGCCGTACGCCGCCGAGTTGCGCGTGTACGAGCCGCTGGCCGCCTTCGACGTGGAGGAGCGCCGCCGGTGGCAGCAGTACGCGCAGGCGCCCGCCGTCCCTTCCGGTCAGGCCGGCGCGCGCCGGGAACGGATCTTCGGCCTGGTCGCCGCCTGCCGGCAGGCCCCGGCCGTCCCGCGCGCCGGTGACGCCGGCGAGCACGCCGCCGTGCTGCGCGGCGAGTCCGGGCTGCTGATCTGTCCCCTGCGGACCGAGCTGCGCTGCTGGGAGGCCGCGGCCGAGACCCGGGACGCGTTGCCGCCGGAGGTCGCCCGGGCGGTGCTGCCGGAGTCCGAGGTGGCGGTCGCCTCGGCCGAGCACCAGCGCTGGCTGGCCGAGCACCCGACCCGCCGCTCGCACGTGCAGGCCAGCCGCTGGACGGTCCCGGTCCGCTGGTTCGTCCTGTTCGACCGGGAGGAGCGCCGGCTGCAGCTCGGGCCGACCGCCGACTTCGACCCGGGCCTCGGCTACGGGGTCGAGTTCGGCTCGACCGCCGAGGGCGTGACGGTCAGCCGGTCGCTGGTCTACCGGACCGCGATGAGCCAGGCCCGGCGCCGGGTGGCCAAGGCGCTGCAGGTGCTGCGCAAGTCGATGCCGGACGCGCCGACCCTGGACTCGGTGGAGGTGCTGGGCCGGTGGCTGGAGGAGTTCCACCCGCGGTCCCTGGTCGAACTGGACTATCTGGGCCTGGTCGACCTCTGCGCGGACGCCGAGCTGAGGAATGACGATTCGGCCGGAGATGTGGCCGAAGCGCTGGCGGCTTTGCAGGTTGGCGACACCAAACTTGCCTCAGAGGCCTATGATCGCGTAACCGAACGGTGGCGAATCGCCTACTCTGCGGAGTCGGCAAATTGACGCGACCGGGGCGATTGCGACAGATCGAGAACGTATAACTCGGGCAGGCCGTTGAGTGATGCGGTCGAATGGTGCATAGTGGACTGTGGCCGAGGGACGAACCGGGGTCTGTCGGCCAACGTGGCAGGAAGGGACGAGCCATGACCACGCGCCAGACAACTGAAGCAGAACCACTGCTGACACCAGCCGAGGTCGCCACGATGTTTCGTGTCGACCCCAAGACGGTCACGCGGTGGGCGAAGGCAGGCAAGCTGACCTCGATCCGCACGCTCGGCGGGCACCGCCGCTACAAGGAGTCCGAGGTACGTGGACTTCTCGAGGGCGGCAGTCCGGCGAAGGCCGAGGAGTAGAACCTAGGCGACAGTCGCTGCCGTGGCGTTTGACGCGTCACGGCGGCGTCGTCGTCTTCGCCGGCCGTGCGGCGCGCTGATCGGGACGTCAGCCCGCCGCACAGGTCACGGCTGGATCCACAAGCAGAACGGGTGACCTGCCGGGTCGTAGTAGACCCGGACGTCCTCCTGCGGCTGGAACTCTGCGAGCGTTGCGCCCTGATCGAGTGCGTACGCCCCCGCTTCGGCGAGGTCGTCGACCTCGATGTCGAGGTGCATCATCATCCCCTGCTCGCCGGGCCTCCCCGGCCAGGTGGGCCGCCGGTAGTGGGGCTCGTGCTGGAACGACAACGACCTCGATCCGTCGGGTGAGCGCAGGAGAACCCAGGTCGGTTCCTCGGTCGCCGTCACCCAGCCCAGCAGCCGGCGGTAGAAGTCCGCCAGCGCCGGTGCGTCCGGCGCGTCCAGCACGGTGGTCGACAGCGTCATCCTCGGCGCGTGCGCCATCGAATTCCTCCTCCGTCGTTCTGACCTGCCCGGACGGTACGTGAGCCGGCTTCCCCGGCGGGCACCCCCGGGCGCCTGTCACTGTGGAGGGGTGGGGATCGCGAACTGGCGCCGGCGTCGACCGGTGGTCTGGGCCGGGCGGCTCGCGCTCGTGCTCGCCCTGGCCCTGGTCGCGATGACGCTCGCGCTGGCCGTCACGCCGAAGGCCTCCGTCTCGGTCTTCGGCCAGGACGTCGAGGTCGGCGCGGTCGCGCCCAGCCCCCATCTCGGGCTGTCCGGACCGGGCCAGGCCGACCTGTTCGGCGAGGGCATCGTCGCGACCGTCCAGCACTTCGACGGGCCCATCCGGCCGCTGATCGTCTGGCAGCGGTTCAACCGCAACGACGACGCGGCCGCGTTCATCCAGTCCGGCTCGGACGACGGCAGGCGGACGGTCTCCACCGGCTCGGCCGAGGTCGGCCGGGAGCTCGCGGCCGGCTGGACGCGGTACTTCGGCTGGCTGGTCGGCGCGGCCGGTCTGCTCGGCGGCGTGCTCTACCTGGTCACGGTCGGGGCGACGGGGCTGACCGGCAAGGACCACCGGCACCGCAGCCGGGCCGTGCACCTGAGCCTGCTCGGCGGCAGCGTGGTGGCCTCGCTGGTCGTCACGCTCGGGTTCACCGCGCTGACCGTCCGGACCGCGGTCGACCAGCTCGGCTCGGTCACCTCGCTCTCGGACCTGGTCGGCACGGCCAAGCTGGCGCCGATCCCGGCCGCGGTCGGGCCGACGCGGGCGGACGCCGAAGTGGTCGTCATCGGCGACTCGACCGCGGCCGGCATCGGCAACGCGCCGCTGGCGAAGCCGACCGCGCAGGACAAGGCCTGCCAGCGGTCCTCGGACGCGTACGCGTACTCGCTGCAGTCGGTGGCCGGGGTCACCGTGCTGAACCTGGCCTGCAGCTCCGCGACCGCGTCCGAGGGTCTGCTCGGGCAGCAGGTCGCGGGCGGGCTCACGCTGCCGCCGCAGGTCGGCGTCCTGCAGTCGGTCCAGTCGGCCTCGGTCGTGGTGGTGAGCGTCGGCGCCAACGACGTCGGCTGGTCGGACTTCCTGCAGTACTGCTACGGCCTGCCCCGCTGCGACGACGAGGCCAGCGACCGGCTGTTCCGCAGCCGCCTGGACGCGTTCAAGATCCAGTACGCCCAGCTGCTCCAGCAGCTCAGCGACCTGCCGGCGCACCCGCGGGTGATCGTGACCAAGTACTACGACCCGTTCGGGTCGAGCTTCGACTGTCCGGCCCTGCAGGACCCGCACGCCTCCGCCGGCGCCCCGCCCGGCTACGGCTTCGGTCCCGACCCCGGCCAGGACAACCAGGACGACAAGATCAAGGAGAAGATCCGGCCGCTGCGGGTCGAGCTGGACCGGATGAACACCGTGCTCGAACAGGGTGCACAGGGCTTCGGCTTCTCGGTGGTGCAGCCGCGCTTCGACGGGCACGAGCTGTGCTCGATCGAGCCCTGGGTGCAGGGCATGAGCGACCCGGCGCCGTTCCACCCCAAGGCGGCCGGCGAGCTCGCGATCACCGCGGCGATCCTGCCCCAGCTGCCGGGCTGACTTGTCCCACCCCCGGCCTACGGTTCTCGCATGGGAAATCCAGTCGTGCACTTCGAGATCCTCGGGACCGACCCGGACGGGCTGCGCAGCTACTACGGCTCGCTGTTCGGCTGGGAGTTCGAGGTCGGCGGATCGACGGTGCCGGAGGTCTCCGAGCCGGGGCGGTACGGGTTCCTCTCGCCGCCCGACGGCACCGGCATCCCGGGCGGCATCGGTGGCGGCGCCTCGCACGAACCGCGGACGGTGTTCTACGTCGGAGTCCCGGACGTCGCCGCGGCGCTGGCCCGGGCGGAGGAGCTCGGCGGCACCCGGGTGATGGGCCCGGGCCGCGCCGCCGGGCGGGACCTCGTCGTCGCGCAGTTCACCGACCCGGAGGGCAACCTGATCGGCCTCGCCGGACCCGCGTGACGGTCTTCATCGCCGTCCTCGGGGCCGCGCCCGGGGTCGGGAAGTCGACGCTCTGCTCCGGGCTGGCAGCGGCGCTGCCGGGGCGGGTGGATCACTTCCGGGAGGAGGAGATCCTGACCCGGCCGGCGTACGCGGAGGTCGCGGCCGAGTTCCGGGCCGGGGGTGAGGTGCGGCCGTCGACCCTGCTCGCGGCGACCTCCGCGTTCGTCGGTCGCTGTGACGGGGACTTCGTCGTCACCGACGCGCTGTTCCCGTACCTGCCGTCGCTGCGGGCCTGGGGGCACTCGCCGGCGGCTCTGGGTTCGTTCCTCGCGGCGCTGGCCGAGATCGTGCGACCGGTCGTGCTCTACCTGGACGAGGATCCGCTGGTCGCGTTGCCCCGGGCGGCGGCGCGCGAGGACCCGACCTGGCTGGACTGGTACCTCGACAAGCTGGGCGTCCCTGATGTCGCGAGCGCGGCTTCTCATCTGTGCGCGGAGCGGGACCTGACGCTGGACCTGCTGTCCTCCTGGGACCTGCACGTGCTGCCGCCCGCCGACCCTGTGGTTCTGCTTCGCGCCGCGACCGAGATCGTCACCGGCTGATCGTCGCGCCGCGGCCGCGATCGTCACCGGCTGATCGTCATGCCGCGGCCAGCGAAGAAGCGGTCCATCACGTCGAGCGGGAGCGTCGAGTTCGCCTCGAATCCGGACGGGTTGTGGAACCAGACCCGATCCCCGTCTCGCCCGGTGATCAGCACCAGATGCCCGCCGCGCCGCTCGTTCGGCCGGTCCGGCCAGCGGATCCCCGGGCTGACCGAGGCGATCGCGAACGAGCGCGGCCCGACCGTGCTCGCCAGATCTCGCAGCGAGGTCTCTGTGTGCACCTCGCCCGCGATCCCGAACCGCGCCACGATCCAGCGCAGGAATGGCGCGTAGATCAACCCGTCGACGCCGCCATCGTCCCGCCGTACGTAGACGCCGTACTCCAAGGCCTCGCCGAGCAGCGCGGCCCGATCCGGCCGGCTTCGTCGCCAGTGGTCCAGCGCCGACTCCAGACAGGCCAGCCCGCACACCTTCCCCGACCAGAACCGGTACGCGTCGGCATCGGTGAACCCGGTCTCCCACCACGGTCCCGTCGTACACGGATCCGCACCCCCGACCACCGCCGCGTTGCAGCCCAACCCGGCCCACTGCGACCGATACGGAACCCCGAGATGCCTCACCCGGCCTCCGCCCGCATCGCGTCCACCAGCGCCCGGTCGCCAGGTCCGCTCGTCCCGTCCACGAGGTCCGCGAAGGCGCCGCTCCGAGGGCGATCATCTCGCGGAGCGCGTCCAGGTGCTGCTCGACCTCGGTGAGGCCGGCGTCCATCGTGTTCACGCACAGGTGGGTCGCGCCGAGCTCCCGCCAGCCGGCGGCGAAGTCGGCCCAGGACTCCTTCGGCTCGCGGCCGAGCGAGATCCGGGCCTCGGCGGTCATTCTGGACGCGGATCAGGGTCTGCGGCCAGTGAGGACCAGCAGGCCCCGCCGCCATCAGCCTCCAGACGGAGGAGCTGCGCTCCTACGACTTCCGCGACCTGCCCGGCGCCGACGCGACTCGATCCAGCGCCTCGCCCGCCGCCTCACCGTCGCTCTGGACGCCTACCGCGCAGGCCAGACCCACTACATCGAGCACGGGGCGACACCAGCATGGTGCTCGACGCCGTCCCGCTGCCCGAGGACTTTCCGTTGCCCGCTGACGTAGATCCAACAGGACGTCAGGCCAGGTGCCTCACTACGTGCTCCACCGGGACGTCATGGGCGGTGTCCAGGACGAGCGCCCGGTCCGGGAAGAGCACCGCATCCTCGTGGCGAGCAGGATCGCCGAAGATCGCCGCGAACTCTGTGATGCGGTTCAGGTCGTCGTGACGCGCGTGCCGGTCGCCGCCTCGGACTCTCGCGACGTACCGGTCCAGGAGTACGTCTCCGGGCGCCCGGCAGTGCACCTCCGTCAGGCGGTACGCCGAACCGTCGACCAGCGCGCGCAGCTGGTCCGCGTGCCGGGCCCGGCTGAAGTTGCTCTCCACCAGGACCGAACGCCCAGACGCCATGAACTCCCGCGTCACATGGAAGAGCAACTCGTAGCTCACCGAGCCGAGCTGAGCCACGGCCGGCGACTCGGCGCCCACCGCGTCGAAGCAGACCTCGGCGAGGCGGTCCCGTTCGACCACCGGCACCGACAGCCGAGGTCCGATGGTCCGCGCCAAGGTCGTCTTCCCACTGCCGGGAAGCCCGGACACGACGACGAGCAGCGCCTCAGCCAAAGTGCGGCCAGACGGCGGGATCCACATAGTGGCCGAGCCGTCGCCGCATGGACCGGTCCATCTGAAGCTCAGCGACAGCCTCGACGGGAGTCCAGACCACGTCGCTCGACTCGCTGCTCGGCGTCGGCCCGCCACCGGTCGGCCTCGCCGTGAGCAGGATCGAGAACTCCCGCCGTGCCTCGTTGTTCTCCACGACGACATTGACCGAAGGCACCATGCTGTTCGCCCGCGGCGCATCGGGATCCTCGTAGTAGTCGACACGACGACTCATGTGCGCGTGGTCGACGCCATAGGGCACACCCTCGCAGCAGAACGAGAGGGGAGGGTGGGCAGGGGCGGGGTCGAACCGCCGACCTTCCGCTTTTCAGGAAGGCGCGTTCGATCCAATATCCGCAGCTGAAAGCTATCCCGGACGAACGCCGTGCTGCTCTCGTGCAACATCCTAGCCTCCCAGCCGATCGGCCTAGGTGCTACGACTCGGCAGTTGTCCATTCGACTACCGCGCCATACGCCGCGCTTGTCAATCGCCTCGTAGATCGACGATCGGAACGAAGTGCCTTTCGGATCTCGCCGTACCGGGTGAAAAGGGCGACGAGGTAAGCTCCAAACGCGCCTGTGCTTAGGCGGGCGCAGAACTGTGCGATCCATCCGCCCCAAGAAAATCCCGACGAGGCGCTTCCCGCCAAGAAGAGTTCCCACACAAGATCTACGCCGGCCAAGAAGGCTGTCAGCCAGACAAGCCATATTTGTGGGGCTCTAGTGGCCAGGTATCCTAGCAGACCGAGCTGCGATCTAACGACGTGCACATGCCCAGTTTGCGCCAGCTCGCCGGCCGGTGTCTTCATTTCAATTGAACCGAGAAAGTCGATTTCGAGGCGCTGTTTGATGGACGAAATGCTCTTCACTTCCGCTAGAGCTCGGTCCAAGTCTGCTGCCGGCCGGGGAGCGAGGATATTGACGACTTTCTCGGTCGCGGCCTTAAGTCTGTCAGGACTATGATGTCTGAGCCTTATCGTGAAGCCCGTTCCTTGCTGGAATAGGAGACCATACACATCGTTATCTCGATCGTGCAAAAGGTCACGCAGCCCAGATTCAATGACATCTTGATCGTCCGGCGGAATCTGGGCTAGGATCGCCAGCCCATGACGTATTGCACGAAGGCGACGCGATAGAGTATCCCGGTCCCGTTCTACCCTTTCAACGACGATCCCCGTCTCGGTCACCCCTGAGGCTTGTTCGCCATTCCTGGCTGAGGCGGCTGCGATTCCCGCGGCCACACTCGCGATCTCGGAGCTAGCTGGATCCGTTGGCAGTCCACCAGCCTGCCGGCGACGCTTTTTCAGTTCCGCATATGCGTCGAGTAACTCGCCTCTGGAGACGAGAATGGAGTCGGCTAAGTACGCGACTCGCTCCTCACGAAGCAGCGTCCTTACTAGGTCGAGAGTAGCTTCCTCTAGCTCAGTATCGGCCTTCAGCTCTAGGCACTGCGGGTTGACGCGAAGTTCGGTAACAGTTCTCATGTTCCCCCCGGTCCGAAGCCGCGCACTCTAATCGAAGCTCACCTGCCTGACAAGCCTGGTACGACTGCTACCGTGCGCGTGCAATCGACTACTGAGCGCGAGAAGGCTCTAGTCGGGAGGGGATACTTCCGCGGCGAGTGAGGACAGCTTGATCGCGATGTCGCGATCCTTGCCTTCGACATAGTGCATATATCGAGAAGCAGCCGAGTCGGACGAGTGACCCAAGCGCTTCTCGAGATCGGCGAGGGTGGCGCTGGTGGCGGCGGCGAGGGTCTGGCCGGTGTGGCGGAGGTCGTGGAAGCGGAAGTCGTTCATGCCGACCTTGGTGCGGGCGCGGGTGAAGGCTTGGCGGATGGCGTCGCCTCGCATGGGTTCGCCGGTGCGGCCGACGAAGACCCGTTTGTCGCCGGCCCAGAGGTCGAGGTGCTCGGCGAGTACCGGGAGGATGTGGGGCGGGAGAGCGACGCTGCGTTTGCCGGCTTCCGACTTGGGGTCCTTGTCGTAGGCGACCTTGCTCTCCAGCAGCTCGGCGCGGCTGCGGCGTACGCGGACTGTGCCCGCAGCGAGGTCGACGTCCTCACGGTGAAGTCCGACGATTTCGCCGCGGCGGAGGCCGCCCCATGCCGCGAGGAGGACGGCAGCGCGTTACCGCGGAGTGATGGCGTCGACCAGGGCGACGATCTGCGGCCCGGAGTGGCAGTTGGTCGTTCCTTGGCGTGGTCGGCGCCGGCGCCTGAGGGTGCAGGGATTGCGGAGGATGGCGCCTTCCCGGACCGCCGCGTTCATCACGGCGCGGAAGAATCGATAGGACTGCGCGATTGATGTCTTACCGCCGTCCGCCCGCATCGCTTTTCCGTACCAGTCCCGAACCACTCCCGGCGTTATCGCTCTCAGCGGTAGCTCGGCGAGTGTCATCATATGCAAGCGCAGATTGCGGAGGCAGGTCTCGTGCCAGCGGTCGCCTCGCTCGCCGCCTCGTTGTCGCCCTCGACGCCTATCGCACCGGACAAACCCGCTACGAGCGCGGCGTCGTACCATCCGTTCCGTTGCCGAATTAGGCGCTATTGAATCAAGAAGCGGGCCTGCTAGGCCGATGCGGCACTGCGGGCGGCGCTTCGCGCCGTCCTCGGCCGCCCGGCCGAGCCGCTACTTTGTGCGCGTCGTTCGCCTCTTAGCGGTCAGTCGTTCAGTAGCTTTTTTCTTCAGGTACGCAGCGAACTCCGGGCTGTCGGTGACCGACCGGTATCCGGTCTCGCTAGCAAAGCGCTGCTCTAGAATCGCGAGCGCCTGGTCTTCGGTCGAAAAGCGGTCTCTGGACAGCATCCCACCGACGACGCCATTTATCTTCAAGAATAGCTGGTCAGCAGTGAGGGAGCTCGTAGTCTCCTTAGCTATGGCCGCCCTGAGTAGGTCCGTCGCCGAGCGAGGATCACTCGTGACTGCGCTCGACTGAAAACTACTAAACTGATACCACCTGATCTTGCGACCCGCAAAATTTAATGACCCGTGGCTATGCGAATGGTCTGTCAGTTTTTTTCCGCGACGTACTGAACTAGGTACGTGAGTGCCGGAGGATCGCACCGTACGCCAGGAATCCTCTTCACTTATCTCAAATAGGAAGCCGGGAAGTAAGCACTGAGACAGCCTCATCACAGCGGCAAGGGCAGAAACGTCAGCCATCTCAAGGGCTTCCAGGGTTTTTCCTACATCGTCTGTCGAACTCGCAGCAGCTTCTACCAACGATTGAGGTATCAGCAGGTGGGAGGCGAACCTAGTTGCTTCACCCTCCATCTCGGCCGCTAGTCGCCCTGTACGAAGCGTCTCTCGAGTAAGTGGAGCAGTTGGTTCTAGAGAGAACTCCGAGTATGAAGGCTTACACGAAAGCACGCCGATATGCCATCCCAGCCGAATATGGCCGAGTTCATGGGCAAGGGTGAAGCGAAATCTTCGGTAAGGAATGTCCTTCTTGACAAAGACCGCAGGTCTTTCGTCCCCACTTATTGGGGCAAGTCCAACCGCTATTGCATCGCAATCAAACTTCCAATCTTCGACTCTCACCTCCGCGACGTCCGTCAGTAGAGCCATGACGTCGATTGGCGGACTAAGGCCGCTTCTACGCACTATAAGATCGGCGACCTTGGTCGCCGGCTCATTGTTCGGGGGAAGTAGCCAG
>DASYKU010000023.1 GCA_035995165.1 Mycobacteriales bacterium | reverse complement strand
GCGCCACCAGTACCGCCCGCGCCACCAGTACCACCCGCGCCACCAGTACCCCCCGCGCCACCAGTACCGCCCGCGCCACCGGCGCCGGCCGGACGACCACCGCAGGCCGGGGAACCGGGTCCGGCCGCAGCACGACCCGCGACACGGGCCGGACCCGCGACACCGGCGCCAGCCGCGACACCGGCGCCACCCGCGCCACCCGCGACACGGGCACCGGCGCGGGCGCCGCCCGGACGACCGCAGGCCGGGGAACCGGCACGAGCAGCACGCGCAGCGACGGCACCCGTACGACGCGGACCCGCACCGGCGCCCGTCCCGGCACCACCGCGCGGACCCGCGCCACCACGAGCCGGCCCCGCCCCCCGAGGTCGACCCGCGGCGGCGGCCGCCCCCCGCGCCGCCCGGCCCGCTCCCGCCTGCTGCGCCTCGGCGACCCCGGCCGCCGCCTCGGCGTCGGCTTCGCCGCGGTCTGCACGCTGCTGGTGATCCTGGGCGGCCGGCTGGTCCAGCTCCAGGGCTTCGACGGCGACCACCTGGCCGCGCGGACGCAGAAGCAGCTGCTCTACCCGACGACGATCCCGGCGACCCGGGGCGAGATCGTGGACCGCGACGGCCAGCCGCTGGCGTACAGCGTGGCGTCCCGGACGATCTTCGCCGACCCGACCGAGGTGACCGACCCGCAGGGGACGGCGACCGCGCTGGCCGGCCCGCTCAAGCAGTCGGCGGCCGTGCTGCTGCCCAAGCTGACCAAGGCCAGGACCCGGTACGTGCCGCTGCTGAAGGACGTCACGCCCGCCGAGGCGGCCACCATCATCGCGCTGAACCTCAAGGGCATCGGCGCCGACGACTCGACCCAGCGGCTGTACCCCGGCGGCGACCTGGCCTCGGCCGTGGTCGGCTACACCAACGACGACGGCGGGCTGGCCGGGATCGAGTCGAAGTACAACGGCGCGCTGCGCGGCACCGACGGCCGGATCGAGGTCGAGCGGGGCAGCAACGGCCTGCAGATCCCGGGCGGGCTGCGGCAGGAGACCGACGCGGTGCCGGGCTCGACCGTCCAGCTCACCCTGGACCAGGACCTGCAGTACCAGCTCCAGCAGGGGCTGGCCAAGGCCGTCGCCACGGCCAAGGCGAGCAGCGGGCAGGCGGTGATCCTGGACGCGCACACCGGTGAGGTGCTGGCGATGGCCAGCGCCCCGACGTACAACTCGCAGACGCCGGCGAAGACGCCGAAGGTGGCCGGCACGAACCCGGCCGTGGCCGCGCCGGTCGAGCCGGGCTCGGCCAACAAGGTCGTCACGTTCTCGGCCGCGGTCGAGCACGACAAGCTCACCCCGACCACGCCGCTGCTGGTCCCGGACTCCATCAAGATCGCCGACCGCTACGTCCACGACGCCTGGTCGCACGCCCCGATGCGGTGGACCGCGACCGGCGTGCTGGCCAAGTCCAGCAACGTCGGCACCCTGATGATCGCCAACGACCTGGTCGGGCCGGCCCAGTTCTACGACACCGAACGCAAGTTCGGCATCGGCACCAGGACCGGCATCGAGCTGCCGGGGGAGAGCGCCGGCATCCTGCCGGCGCCGGACACCTGGTCGGGCAGCACGTTCGGCAACCTGCCGATCGGTCAGGGCCTGTCGATGACGCCGCTGCAGCTGGCGGGGATGTACCAGACGATCGCCAACGACGGGGTCCGGGTGCAGCCGCGGATCGTGAGGTCGGTCATCGGCCCGGACGGCACCAGCACGCCGACGACGCCGGCCCGGCGGACCACGGTCATCTCCCCGAACGCGGCCAAGACCGTACGGAGCATGCTGGAGGCGGTGGTCGCGAAGGGCGGCACCGCGCCGAAGGCGGCGATCGACAACTACCGCGTCGCGGGCAAGACCGGCACCGCGCAGCGGCCCAACCCGGCCTGCAAGTGCTACTCGGGCGGCGGCTACTGGGCGACCTTCGCCGGGATAGCCCCCGCGGACAAGCCGGAGCTGGTCATGTCCGTGGTGATCACCGAGCCGCCGGGCGGCGGCGAGGGCGGGTCCGTCGCGGCTCCGCTCTTCCACGACGTCATGTCGTACGCGTTGACGGCCCGCAAGGTCCCGCCGACCGGCACGCCCGTCCCGACCCTGAAGCTCACAGTCGACTAGGGTTGCGCCCCGTGTCCGGGACCTCGCCGCCGCGGCCGATCCGGCCCCAGCCGCACCGGTTGGCCGAGCTCGCGACCGCGCTCGGCCTACCGATTCCGGTCCGTGACGCCGTGGTCACGGGGGTCACCCACGACTCCTCGGCGGTGCGGCCCGGTGACCTGCTCGCGGCCCTGCCCGGTTCCCGTACGCACGGGGCCCGGTTCGCGGCCGCCGCGGCCGCCGCCGGCGCGGCCGCGATCTTCACCGACCCGGCCGGCGCGGACCTCGCGGCCGGCACCGGGCTGCCGCTGCTGGTCGCCGACCGGCCCCGGGCCCTGCTCGGCGCGCTGTCGGCGGCCGTGTACGGGGACCCGACCGCCGGGATGCTCGTCATCGGGGTGACCGGGACCAACGGCAAGACCACCACGGCGTACCTGCTGGAGGAGGGGCTGGTCGCCGGCGGGCACACCACCGGGCTGGTCGGCACGATCGAGACCCGGGTGGCGGGGACCGCGGTGCCGAGCACCCGGACCACGCCGGAGGCGACCGACCTGCAGGCGACGTTCGCGGTGATGGCGGAGCGCGGGGTGACCGCGGTCGCGATCGAGGTCTCCAGCCACGCGCTGGCCCTCGGCCGGGTCGACGGCACCCGGTTCACCGCCGGCGCGTTCACCAACCTGTCCCAGGACCACCTCGACTTCCACAAGTCGATGGAGGACTACTTCGCGGCCAAGGCGATGCTCTTCGACGGGCGCTGCGCGTACGAGATCGTCACCGTCGACGACCCGTACGGGCAGCGGCTGGTCAAGCCGGGCACGGTCACGGTGTCGGCCGCCGCGAACCAGGCGGCCTGGCAGGCGGCGGACATCCGGCCCGACCCGTCCGGTTCGACCGCGTTCCGGGTGCACGGGCCCGGGGTCGACCTGCCGGCCTCGGTCCGGATGCCGGGCAGCTTCAACGTGGCGAACGGGATCCTGGCGATCGCGACGCTGGCCACCGTGGGCGTACCGGCGGCGGTCGCGGCCCGCGGGGTGGCCGCCCGGGGCGTGCCGGGACGGCTGGAGCGGGTCGACCTCGGCCAGGGGTACGTCGCGGTGGTCGACTACGCGCACACCCCGGTCGCGGTCGAGCGGCTGCTCGCCGCGCTGCGGCCGGACGTACGCGGCCGGCTGATCCTGGTGCTGGGCGCCGGCGGCGACCGGGACCGGGACAAGCGCCCGCTGATGGGCGCGGCCGGTGCGGCCGGCTCGGACCTGCTGCTGGTCACCGACGACAACCCGCGCTCGGAGGACCCGGCCGCGATCCGGGCGGCCGTCCTGGCCGGGGCCCGGACGGTCGCCGGCGCGGCCGAGGTCGTCGAGGTGCCGGACCGGCGGGCCGCGGTGGCCGAGGCGGTCCGGCGGGCCCGGCCGGGCGACGCCGTCGTGGTGGCCGGCAAGGGTCACGAGCAGGGGCAGGAGATCGCCGGCGTGGTGCACCCGTTCGATGACCGGGCCGTGTTGCGGGCCGCGCTGGAGGAACTGACCGGGAGCGTCGGCCGGTGATCCCTCTGAGCCTGGCCGAGATCGCGGCCGTGGTCGGCGGTGTGCTCGCCGACGCGCCCGACCCGTCCGTGCTGATCACCGGCGACGTGGAGCTGGACTCGCGCCGGATCGGGCCCGGCGGCCTGTTCGTGGCGTTGCCCGGCGCCCGGGTCGACGGACACGACCATGCGCCCGCGGCGGTGGCGGCGGGCGCGGCCGGGGTGCTGGCCGCGCGGCCGGTCGGCACGCCTGCGGTGGTGGTGCCGGACGTGCAGGAGGCGCTGGCCGCGCTGGCGCACGGCGTGCTGGAGCGGCTGCCGGAGATCACCGTGGTCGGCGTGACCGGGTCGAGTGGGAAGACCTCGACCAAGGACCTGCTGGCCCAGCTGCTGGCCGGGCTGGGGCCGACGGTGGCGCCGCCGGGATCGTTCAACAACGAGATCGGCCACCCGTACACGGTGCTGCGGTCCACGGCGGAGACCCGCTACCTGGTGCTGGAGAAGTCCTCCCGCGGGATCGGGCACATCGCCTGGCTGACCCGCATCGCCCGGCCCCGCATCGGCGTCGTGCTCAACGTGGGCAGCGCCCACCTGGGCGAGTTCGGCAGCCGGGAGAACGTCGCGCGGGCCAAGGGTGAGCTGGTCGAGGCGCTGCCGGCCGAGGGGCTGGCCGTGCTCAACGCCGACGACCCGCTGGTGCTGGCGATGGCGTCGCGGACCGCGGCCCGGGTGGTCACGGTCGGCGAGTCGGCCGACGCCGACGTCCGGGCCACCGGGATCACGCTGGACCCGCTCGGCACCCCGTCGTACACGCTGGTGTACAGGGGTGTCTCGGTGCCGGTCACGCTGGCCGTACACGGCGTCCACCAGGTCGGCAACTCGCTCAGCGCGGCCGCGGTCGCGCTGGAGCTGGGGATGGCGCCGGACGCGATCGCGGCGGCGCTGGGTGCGGCCAGGGCGTTGTCGCGGTGGCGGATGGAGGTCACCGAGCGGGCCGACGGGGTGCTGGTGGTCAACGACGCGTACAACGCCAACCCGGAGTCGATGGCCGCCGCGCTGCGGGCGCTGACCACGATGGCGCGCGGCCGGCGGTCCTGGGCCGTGCTCGGCGCGATGGGCGAGCTGGGGGAGACCGCGGACGACGCGCACCGGCGGATCGGGGCGCTGACGGCCGAGCTGGGCGTCGACCGGGTCGTGGTCGTCGGGCCCGGCGCGCAACCGTTGCATGATGCCGCGCGTGACATCTCCGTGCACGTACCTGACGCGGCCGCGGCGATCACGCTGCTGGAGAAGGAACTGGAGCCGGAGGATGTGGTGCTGGTGAAGGCCAGTCGCGCGGCCGGCCTGGAACGGGTCGCGCTGGCCCTGGCGGAGGCCGCCCGGTGAGGTCGGTCCTGGTCGCCGCGCTGGTCTCGCTGCTGGTCTCCATCCTCTGCACCCCGATCGCCATCCGGATCTTCCGCCGGGAGGGCTTCGGCCAGGCGATCCGGGACGACGGGCCGCAGTCGCACATGGCCAAGCGGGGCACGCCCACGATGGGCGGCACGGTGATCATCGTCGCCACCCTGGTCGGCTACTTCGCCGCCCACCTGCTGTCCTCGGGCAGCGGCCCGAGCGCGACCGGCCTGCTGCTGCTCTACCTGTTCACCGGCATGGGCGTGGTCGGCTTCCTGGACGACTTCATCAAGATCCGCAAGCAGCGCAGCCTCGGCCTGTCCGCCCGGACCAAGCTCGTCGGCCAGCTCGTGATCGGCATCTCCTTCGCCGTGCTGGCCCTGCGGTTCAAGGACAAGTCCGGGCTCACGCCGGCCTCGGTGCACCTGTCCTACGTCCGGGACATCCCGGAGATCAGCTTCGGCGCGATCTTCTTCGTCGTCTTCGCGTACATCGTGATCAGCGGTACGTCGAACGGGGTCAACCTCACCGACGGCCTGGACGGGCTGGCCGCGGGCAGCACCGCGATGGTGTTCGGGGCGTACACGGCGATCTCCTTCTACCAGTTCCGCAACGCCTGCGAGACGCTGCAGCGGGCCGGCTGCTACGAGGCCCGGGACCCGCTGGACACCGCCCTGATCGCGGCCTCGGCGATGGCGGCCTGCTTCGGCTTCCTGTGGTGGAACGCGGCCCCGGCCCGGATCTTCATGGGCGACACCGGCTCGCTGGCGCTGGGCGGGCTGGTCGCCGGCATCGCGATCGTGTCCCGGACCGAGCTGCTGCTGATCGTGCTCGGCGGGCTGTTCGTGGTCGAGACGCTGTCGGTGATGCTGCAGGTCGCGGTGTTCAAGACACGCCGGAAACGGTTGTTCAAGATGGCGCCGTTCCACCACCACTTCGAGCTGGCCGGGTGGGCGGAGACGACGGTGATCGTCCGGTTCTGGATCATCGCCGGGTTGGCGGTCGCCTTCGGCCTCGGCCTCTTCTACGCCGAGTTCATCTCCTACGGGCTGCCCGGGTGAGCTCTCTCGGCCCGCCCACCCACCCCGCGCAGGAGGGCACCCCCTGCGCCCCCGCGTCGCGCACCTGCCCGGCGCGGCCGGTCGCGCCGGAGGCGGCTGGTGGCTGACTGGGCCGGGCGGCGGATCGTCGTGGCCGGCGCCGGCGCTTCGGGGGAGGCGGCGGCGCGGGCCCTGCTGGAGCTGGGCGTGCACGTCACCGTCGTCGACCGGGCGGCATCGGCCCGCACCGAGGCGCTGGCCGCCGCCGGGGCGACGATCGTGCTGGGCGCGGACGCCGCGCCGGCGGGCACCGACCTGGTGGTCACCTCGCCGGGGTGGCGGCCGGACTCGCCGCTGCTGAGCGCGGCGGCCGGGGTCGAGGTCATCGGCGAGGTCGAGCTGGCCTGGCGGCTGCGCGGCCCGGCCCCCTGGCTGGCGCTCACCGGCACCAACGGCAAGACCACCACCGTACGGATGCTGGCCGCGATGCTCGCCGCCGCCGGCGAGCGCGCCGTGGCCACCGGCAACGTCGGCCTGCCCGTGGTCGACGCCGTGCGGGCCGACCCCCCGTACGACGTGCTCGCGGTCGAGCTGTCCAGCTTCCAGCTCCACTCCGCCCCGAGCGTCCGTCCCGCCGCGGCCGCGCTGCTCAACCTGGCCCCGGACCACCTGGACTGGCACGGCGGCTTCGAGCCGTACGCGGCGGACAAGGAGCGGATCTGGGCCGGCCCGGAGACAGTGGCGATCGGCAACGCCGACGACCCCGAGGTGGCGAAGCGGCTGACCCGGGCGCCCGGCCGGCAGTTGTCCTTCACGCTGGGCGAGCCCGGACCGGACCAGCTCGGCGTGGTCGGCGGGCTGCTGGTCGACCGCGCGTTCGGCGGCGGGTCGCTGGCCGCCGCCGCGGACGTCCGCCCGGCCGGCCCGCACAACGTCGCCAACGCGCTCGCCGCGGCCGCGCTGGCCCGCGCCCACGGCGTCCCCCCGGCGGCGGTTTCCCAGGGTCTGGCCGCGTTCGTGCCCGACCGGCACCGCAACGAGCGGGTCGCCGAGATCGCCGGGGTCGCGTACGTCGACGACAGCAAGGCGACCAACCCGCACGCCGCCGCCGCCTCCCTGACCTCGTACGACCCGGTCGTCTGGATCGCGGGCGGGCTGCTCAAGGGCGCGCCGGTGGACGAGCTGGTCGCCGCGGTCGTCGATCGGCTGGCCGGCGTGGTGCTGCTGGGCGCGGACCGGGCCGTGATCGCCGCCGCGATCGCGCGACACGCCCCCAACCTCCCCGTCGAGACCGTGTCGAGGACCGACGATGGTGCGATGTCCGAGGTCGTGCGCGCCGCCGCGGGTCTGGCGCGCGCCGGCGACACGGTGCTGCTGGCGCCGGCCGCCGCCTCGATGGACATGTTCCGGGACTACGGCGCGCGCGGTGACGCGTTCGGCGCGGCGGTCCGGGCGCTGTCGTGACGGCCACCGCGGAGGCGCCGGCGGAGCCGGACGATGAGCCGGTCGCCTCGTTCCTGGACCGGCCGCTGACCTCGCTGCACCTGATCCTGGTCAGCACCGGCCTGCTGCTCGGGCTCGGCCTGGTGATGGTCCTCTCGGCGTCGATGGTGAAGTCGTACCAGGAGACCGGGAGTGCCTACTCGGTCTTCACCGGGCAGGCGGTCTGGGTCGCGCTGGCCGTGCCGGCGTTCTGGCTCGGGGTGCGGTTCACGCCGCGGATGTACCGGCGGCTGGCGTACCCGGGCCTGCTGGTGTCGCTGGTGCTGCTGGCCGCGGTGCTGGTGCCGGGGGTCGGGCTGAACCTCAACGGCGCCCAGCGCTGGCTGGACGTCGGCCCGCTGCAGATGCAGCCGGCCGAGCTGGCCAAGCTCGCGCTCGCCCTGTGGGGCGCGGACCTGCTGGTCCGCAAGCAGCGGCTGCTCGGGCAGGCCCGGCACCTGGTGATGCCGCTGGTGCCGGTCGCGGCGCTGATGGCGGCGTTCGTCGTGCTGGAGCCGGACCTGGGCACCTCGATGTGCTTCGCGATGGTCCTGTTCGGTCTGCTGTGGACGGTCGGGGCGCCGGGCCGGATCTTCGGCGCGCTGCTCGGGCTGGCCGGGGTCGTGGTGGCCGGGCTGGCCGTGATGGAGCCCTACCGGTTCGCCCGGGTCACCCACTTCCTGGACCCGTCCGCGGACCCGACCGGGGCCGGGTTCCAGCCGCTGCTGGGCCTCTCGTCGCTCTCGTCCGGCGGCTGGTTCGGGGTCGGGCTGGGGCAGGGCCGGGCCAAGTGGCTGAACCTGCCCGAGGCCCACACCGACTACATCTTCGCCGTCATCGGCGAGGAGCTCGGTCTCGTCGGCGGCCTGATCGTGCTGCTGCTGTACGCCACGCTGGCGTACGCGGGACTGCGGATCGCGCGGCGGACCGCGGACCCGTTCGCCCGGCTCGCGGCCGCCGGCGTGACCGTCTGGATCGTCGGGCAGGCCGTGCTCAACATCGGCTACGTCAGCGGGCTGCTGCCGGTCACCGGCGTACCGCTGCCGCTGATCTCGGCCGGCGGTACGTCCCTGCTGGTCACCGTCTTCGCGCTCGGCATGCTCGCCTCCTTCGCCCGGCACGAGCCGGACGCGGTCGCGCAGCTGGGCACGCGCGGCCGGGTGGCGAAGCTGCTGGGGTTGCCGGCGCCCCGGCTGCCGCGGGAGCGCCCGCGCCGCCGAACGTCGCCGGCTCGGGGGCGTGGAGTCGACCGAACGGGTGACCGGGGCGGGAGGCGGGTGAGCGTGCCGCCGCCGCGGACGGCAGGATCGGCCCGACCGTCCCGCCAGACCAGCCCGCGCCGGGAGGCCCGCCGCCGATGACTCGCCCTGTCTCCGTCGTGCTCGCCGGCGGTGGCTCGGCCGGGCACGTCTCGCCGCTGCTGGCCACCGCGGACGCGCTCGGCCGGCTCGCCCCCGGCACCGTCGTCACCGCCCTCGGCACCGCCCGCGGACTGGAGGCCAGCCTGGTGCCGGCCCGCGGCTACCCGCTGGAGCTGGTGCCGCGGGTCCGGGTGCCGCGCAAGCCCAGCGGCGAGTGGCTGTCGCTGCCGACCAAGCTGCGCTCGGCCGTGAGGGCCGCGGGCGAGGTGCTGGACAGGGTCGGGGCAGACGTCGTGGTCGGCTTCGGCGGCTACGTCTCGGCCCCGGCGTACCTGGCGGCCAAGCGCCGCGGCATCCCGATCGTCGTGCACGAGGCCAACCCGCGGGCCGGGCTGGCCAACCGCCTCGGCGCCCGGTACGCGGCCCGCGTCGTCACCGCCACCGACGGCGTCGCCGGCCTGAAGGACACGGTCACGCTGGGCCTGCCGATGCGGGCCGAGATCGCGACCCTGGACCGGGTCGCCCGCCGCGGCGAGGGCCGGGAGGCCTTCGGGCTGCGGGCCGACCTGCCGACGCTGCTGGTCACCGGCGGCTCCCAGGGCGCGCGCACGCTGAACACCGCCGCGATCGGGGCCGCCGGCGCGCTGGCCCGGGCCGGCATCCAGGTGCTGCACGCGGCCGGGCCCCGCAACGAGGTGCCGGCGCCGACCGTCGCCCCGGACGACCCGCCGTACGTGCTGGTGCCGTACCTGGACCGGATGGAGCTGGCCTACGCGGCCGCCGACCTGGTGCTGTGCCGGTCCGGGGCGAACACCTGCGCCGAGCTGACCGCGGTCGGGCTGCCGGCCGCGTACGTGCCGCTGCCGCACGGCAACGGCGAACAGCGGCTGCTGGCCGAGCCGGTGGTCGCCGCCGGCGGCGGGCTGCTGGTCACCGACGCGCAGTGCACGCCGGAGTGGGTGGCCGCGACGCTGCCGCCGGTGCTGGGCGACCCCGGGCGGCTGGAGGCGATGGCGGAGGCGGCCGCGTCGCTGGGTCACCGGGACGCCGACCTCGCGCTGGCCCGGACCGTCCTGGACGTGGCGGCGGCCGGGCCCCGCTCCTCCGAGGCGGGGCCGGATTCTTCCGAGGCGGGGCCGGATTCCTCCGGGGCGGGGCCGGGTTCCTCGGCGGGGTCGGGTTCCTCCGGGGCGGGGCCGGGCCGATGAACCGGACCGCGGGGGCAGAGCTCGGCCGGGTGCACTTCGTCGGCATCGGCGGCGCCGGGATGAGCGGCATCGCCCGGATCCTGCTCGCCCGGGGCGTCCCGGTCTCGGGCAGCGACGCGCGCGAGTCGGCGACGTCACAGGCGTTGCGGGACGCCGGCGCGACCGTCCACATCGGACACGACGCGGCCAACGTGACCGGCGTGGACACCGTGGTCGTCTCGACCGCGATCCGGGACGCCAACCCCGAGGTCGTGGAGGCGCACAAGCGCGGGCTGATCGTGCTGCGCCGGGCCGCCGCGCTGGCCGCGGTGATGGCCGGCCGGCGCGGGATCGCGATCGCCGGCACCCACGGCAAGACCTCGACGACCTCGATGCTGGTCACCGCGGCCCAGGCCTGCGGCGCCGACCCGGCGTACGCGATCGGCGGCGACCTGGCGGGCTCGGGCGTCAACGCCGCCGACGGCACCGGCGACCTGTTCGTCGCCGAGGCCGACGAGAGCGACGGCTCGTTCCTGCTGCTCTCGCCGTACGCGGCGGTGGTCACCAACGTCGAGGCCGACCATCTCGACCAGCACGGCACGGCCGAGCAGGTCGCGATCGTGTTCGAGCAGTTCGCCCGCCGGATCGACCCGGACGGGTTCCTGGTCTCCTGCGCCGACGACCCCGGCGCCGGCCGGACCGCCGCCGCGGCCGCCGACGCCGGCCTGCGCGTCCGGTCGTACGGGCTGGAGGCGGGGGACCTGCGGCTGGAGGACCTGGCCGAGGACGCCACCGGCACGACCTGGCGCCCGGTGCTGGACGGCAAGCCGCTGGACGTCGAGCCCGTCCGGGTCCCGGTCCCGGGCCGGCACATGGCCCTGAACTCGGCCGCCGCGCTGCTGACCGGCCTCGAGCTCGGCCTGCCCGCGGCCGGCCTGGTCGAGGGCCTCGGCCGGTACGCGGGGGTCCGCCGCCGCTTCGAGCTGCGCGGCTCGGCCGCCGGCGTGACCGTCTACGACGACTACGCCCACCATCCGACCGAGGTCGCCGCCCAGCTGCGGGCGGCCCGGACGGTCGCCGGTCCGGGCCGGGTGCTGGTCGCCTTCCAGCCGCACCTGTTCAGCCGGACCGTCGCATTCGCGGCCGACTTCGCCGCCGCCCTGGGGCTGGCCGACGAGGTCGTCGTCCTGGACGTGTACGCGGCCCGCGAGGACCCGGTCCCGGGCGTCACCGGCGCGCTCATCGCCGACGCGGTGCCGCTGCCGGCCGGGCAGGTCGTGTTCGCGCCGGACCGCTCGACCGTCGCGGCCGAGCTCGCCGCCCGGGCCCGCCCGGGCGACCTCGTCATCACGATGGGCGCCGGCGACGTGACCGCGCTCGGCCCCGACATCCTCACCGCCCTGACGGCCCGGCCGTGAACCCGGCCACCGACGGCCCGCGGAGCCGCCCGTGAGCCCGGCCCCGCCGGCCGCCCACGGCCCGGCGGCCGGCGATCCGGCCGCCGGCGATCCGGCCGGACGGTCCGCCGTCCCGGCTACGGCGGGGCGGTCCGCCGTCCCGGCCACGGCGGGGCGGTCCGCCGTCCCGGCCACGGCCGGGCGATCCGCCGTCCCGGTCACGGCCGGGCGGTCCGCCGTCCCGGCCACGGCGGGGGGCCGCGAGTGAGCCCGCCGACGCGGGTCGCGCCGACGGTCGCGGCGAGCGCGCCGCCGCGCCGGCCGGTCTCGACCCGGACCAAGCTCCTGCTCGCCCTGCTGGTGTTGCTGGCGCTGGTCGGCGGCGCGGTCTACTTGGCCGGCTACACCGGCGTGCTCGGGGTCAAGAACGTCGCGATCACCGGCACCCGGACGCTGTCGGCCGAGCAGGTCCGGTCCGCGGCCGCGGTGCCGGACGGGCAGCCGCTGCTCCGGGTCGACACCGGGGGAGTGGCCGCCCGGATCCGGACGCTGCCCGGGGTCGAGCGGGTCGCGGTGACCCGGTCCTGGCCCGGCACGGTCCGGATCACCGTCACCGAGCGTCGCGGCGTCGCCCTGGTCAGCCGGGACGGCGCGCTCTGGCTGGTCGACCCCGAGGGCGTGGTCTTCCAGCGCCTGTCGACCCACCCGAAGCTGCCGATCCTGACAATGGACGTCGGCCCGGACAGCCAGACCGCGGCCGCCGCCCTGGCCGCCGTCACCGCGCTGTCGCCGGCGCTGCTGAGCCAGGTCGGCGAGGTCACCGCGCCGACCCCGGAGCAGGTCACGCTGGTGCTCACCGGCCGGCGCACGGTGCTCTGGGGCGGCGCCGAGGACTCGGCCGCGAAGGCGACCGTGCTGGCCGCGCTGCTGAGCCGGCCCGGGTCGCACTACGACGTGAGCACGCCGTCGGTGGTCACCGTCCGCTGAGCGCGCTCAGCCGGTGACCGTGACCCGCTTGGTGTCCACGCCGACGCGCGAGCCGTCCTTCTCCGAGACCTCGTACGCGGCGACCATGTATCCGCGGCGCCGAGCGCTCCGGCGTCGCCGGCCCGCCGATCCACCCCGGTCCGCCGGCCGAGCCCCATTGCTGTCTCCGTTCAGCGAGGACAGGCCTCAGATTCGTCACCGTACGTGACAACTCACGGATTGCGACGACACGCCGCGCAGGTAGTGGACCCTCCGCGAGCCGCTGCTTACTGTCGCCCGCAGCGGGAGAGGTTGACATAACATTAACCGTCGACCTGAGGGTGAGACCTGGCACGACTGGTAAACCCGACGACTTTCACCGAGGGAAGGCACTGTCGATGACACCACCGCACAACTACCTGGCGGTCATCAAGGTCGTCGGCATCGGCGGCGGTGGCGTCAACGCCGTCAACCGGATGATCGAGGTCGGCCTCAAGGGCGTCGAGTTCATCGCGATCAACACCGACGCGCAGGCGCTGCTGATGAGCGACGCCGACGTCAAGCTCGACGTCGGCCGGGAGCTCACCCGGGGCCTCGGCGCCGGCGCCGTGCCGGACGTCGGCCGCAAGGCCGCCGAGGACCACCGCGAGGAGATCGAGGAGGTCCTCAAGGGGGCCGACATGGTCTTCGTCACCGCGGGCGAGGGCGGCGGTACCGGCACCGGCGGCGCGCCGGTGGTGGCCAGCATCGCCCGCAAGCTCGGCGCGCTCACCATCGGCGTGGTCACCCGGCCGTTCACCTTCGAGGGCCGCAAGCGGGCCGGCCAGGCCGAGCTGGGCATCGAGCAGCTCCGCAACGAGTGCGACACGCTGATAGTGATTCCGAACGACCGACTGCTGCAGATCAGCGACCGCGGCGTCAGCGTGATGGACGCGTTCAAGAGCGCCGACCAGGTGCTGCTGTCCGGCGTCCAGGGCATCACCGACCTCATCACCACCCCGGGCCTGATCAACCTCGACTTCGCCGACGTGAAGTCGGTGATGAGCGGGGCCGGTTCGGCGCTGATGGGCATCGGGTCGGCCCGCGGCGACAACCGGGCGATCTCCGCGGCCGAGCTGGCCATCGCGTCGCCGCTGCTGGAGGCCTCGATGGAGGGCGCCCACGGCGTGCTGCTGTCCATCTCCGGCGGCTCCGACCTCGGCATCTTCGAGATCAACGAGGCCGCCTCGATGGTGGCCGAGTCGGCCCATGCCGAGGCCAACATCATCTTCGGCGCGATCATCGACGACGCGCTCGGCGACGAGGTCCGGGTGACCGTGATCGCGGCCGGGTTCGACGGCGGCTCGCCCAAGCACAAGCCGGTCGAGCCCCAGCGCAAGGAGACGCCGCCGGCGCCGCCGAACCCGCAGCCGCTGTCCTCGACCACCCCCACCGTCACCTCGCGGTACGGGCCGCCGGCGACCTCGGGCCTGCGCGGCGGCAGCGCCGGCAGCTCCGGCTCCGGCGGGTCCAGCGGCGGGCACGTGCGGCGGCCGGTCGAGCTGGACGAGGAGCTCGACGTGCCCGACTTCCTCAAGGGGTGACCGTCCGCCGGATCGTCACCTCCCGCTCCGGCGGGGTGTCCACCGGTCCGTACGCGTCGTTCAACCTGGGTGCGCACGTCGGCGACGACCCGGCCGCGGTCACCGCGAACCGGGGCCGGCTGGCGGCGGCGGCCGGGCTCGCCCCGGACCACGTGATCTGGATGGAGCAGATCCACGGCGCGACCGTGCAGGTCGTCGACGGGCCCCGGGCCGAGCCGGTGGAGGCGACCGACGGGCTGGTCACGGCCACGCCCGGGATCGCGGTCGCGGTGCTGGTCGCCGACTGCGTCCCGATCCTGCTCGCGGACGCGGAGCACGGTGTCGTCGCCGCGGTGCACGCGGGCCGGGTCGGGGCCGCGGCCGGGGTGGTGCCGCGGGCGGTCGAGGCGTTCCGGTCCGCCGGCGGCGACCCGGCGACCGGCGACGTACTGCTCGGGCCGTCGGTCTGCGGCGCCTGCTACGAGGTGCCGGCCGACATGCAGGCCGCGGTCGAGTCCCGGCTGCCCGGCAGCGCGGTCCGGACCCGGAAGGGGACGCCCGGGCTCGACCTGCGGGCCGGGCTGGCCCGGCAGCTCGACGGGCTCGGCTTCGGCAAGGTCGTCACCGACCCGCGCTGCACGGCCGAGGACCCGGAGCTCTACAGCCACCGTCGCGACGGCGTCACCGGCCGCCAGGCCGCCGTCGCCTGGCTCGAACCCTGACCCGCCCCGGGCCGGCAGCGCCGCCGCGCCCAGCCGCCCCGGCCGGCCCATCCGTCGCTGGCCGCCCGGGCGCTCGGACCGCCGGCCGCGGCTTGAGCTGGCCGCGAGCCGAGTTCTCGCCGCCCGCGGCCCGAGCTGGTCACCGCGCGCGGCGGGCCGGGCTGGGATGATCCGGGGGTGAGTGGGGATGCGCGGACCGAGGAGATCGCCGCCAACCTGGCCGAGGTGCGGGGCCGGATCGAGCGGGCGGCGAAGGACGCCGGGCGGGACCCGGCCGAGCTGACCCTCGTCGGCGTGACCAAGACGTTCCCGGTGGCGGACGCCCGGCGGCTGGTCGAGCTGGGCGTGACCGAGCTGGGGGAGGCCCGCGACCAGGAGGCCCGGGGCAAGGCTGCCGAGCTGCCCGGCGCCCGCTGGCACTTCGTCGGCCGGCTGCAGCGCAACAAGGCCGGCTCCGTCGCCGCGTACGCGGCCGTGGTCCAGTCCCTGGACCGGCCCGAGCTGGTCCGCGCGCTGGCCAACGGCGTCCGCCGGGCCGGGCGTGCGTCCCTCGACGTGCTGGTCCAGGTGAGCCTGGACGGCGACCCGGACCGCGGCGGCACGCCGGTCGACGAGGTGGCCGCGCTCGCGGACGAGGCCGCGGCGACCGGCCTGCTGCGCCCGGCCGGGGTGATGGCGGTCGCGCCGATGGGCGCCGACCCGGACGCGGCGTTCGCGACGCTGGCCGAGGTGGCGCAGCGGCTGCGGGCCGCGCATCCGGACGCCGGGGTGATCTCGGCCGGCATGAGCGCCGACCTCGAGGCCGCGGTCAGACACGGCGCGACACACCTTCGGATCGGTACGGCGTTGCTCGGCGGTCGGCCGCCTGTTCGGAGGTAGTGTCGGCCCGCGCCCGAGGTCCGAACTGCCCGTGCGCAGCTGGTTCCGGCGAGGAGGAGGGTCCTGGTGGCGGGTGCCATGCGCAAGATGGGGGTCTACCTCGGTCTCGTCGAGGACGACGACCGTCACGACGCGGCCGACTACGAGGAGTACGACGAGTACGCGGAGGCCGAGGTGGTCCCGGTCCGCCGGGTCGCGGCCGGCCGCGGCTGGGAGGACGCCGAGCCGACGAGGAGCGTCGTGGCCACGCAGGAGACGTACCACCGGGAGCCCGCGTACCGGGAGCCGCTGGACGAGCCGGCCAGCTACCGCATCACCACGCTGCACCCGCGGACGTACAACGAGGCCCGCACGATCGGGGAGCACTTCCGCGAGGGCGTTCCGGTGATCATCAACCTCACCGATCTGGACGACACGGACGCCAAGCGTCTCGTCGACTTCGCCGCGGGGCTGATCTTCGGGCTGCGCGGTAGCATCGAGCGGGTGACGAACAAGGTGTTCCTGCTCTCTCCGCAGAACATCCACGTCACCGCGGAAGACAAGGCCCGCATCGCCGAGGGCGGGTTCTTCAACCAGAGCTGACACAGGAGATCGGTGGCCGTAGTCCTTGAGGTGGCGTCGTTCGTCCTCCTCGTCTTCTTCATCCTGCTCATCGCCCGGCTGGTGTTCGACTACGTGATGATGTTCGCCCGGTCATGGCGGCCATCCGGCGTAGCGGCGGTTGGGCTGGAGGTTGTCTACTCGGTCACCGATCCGCCCCTGAAGGCCCTGCGGCGCGTCATCCCGCCGCTGCGTCTGGGAAACTTCAGCATCGACCTGGGCTTCATGGTCCTGCTGTTCGTGGTGTACGTGCTGATGAACGTTGTCAACGCGGCCAACCCGAACCGGTAGCGTCTGACTCTGACCGAGGCCGTAGTCTGACCTGTGTCCCGTCGACCCGAGGTGATCCGATGCCCCTGACTCCAGCTGACGTGCACAACGTCGCGTTCAAGAAACCGCCGATAGGGAAGCGCGGTTACGACGAAGACGAGGTGGACGCCTTCCTCGACCTGATCGAGGCCGAGCTGGCCCGGCTCATCGAGGAGAACAACGACCTCAAGCAGCAGGCCGACGACATGGCCCGCTCGGGTCCGATCCAGCAGGGCGGACCACAGCAGCAGCTGCGTCAGCCGCCCCCGCCGGTGCCCGAGCCGATGGCGATGACGCCGCCCGCCCCGCAGCAGGCGCCGCGCATCGACGAGAACAGCCAGGTCGTCAAGGTGCTCGCGATGGCCCAGGAGACGGCCGAGAAGTACGTCTCCGACGCCAAGGCCGAGGCGGACCGGATGATGGGCGACGCCCGCTCCACCGCCGACCGCATGGTCGGCGAGGCCCGCAGCAAGGCGGACTCGATGGTCGGCGAGGCGCGCACGCAGGCCGCGTCGGTCGAGCGTGACGCCCGGGGCAAGGCGACCTCGCTGGTGCAGGACGCCGAGCGCAAGCACAACGAGATCATCGGTGGGCTGGAGGAGCGCAAGGGCACCCTCGAGAAGCGGATCGAGGAGCTGCGCACCTTCGAGCGGGAATACCGCACGCGCCTGAAGTCCTACCTGGAGTCGCAGCTGCGCGACCTGGACGGCCGTGGTTCGGCCGAGCCGGCCGCCGTCGCCGCGGCCGCGGGAGCGGGCTATGCCGGTGCCTACGGTGGGCGGGGCGAGGGCGACGGTCGCGGCGGCAACTGACGCCCGCGCCGACATCCTCACCCGGTTCCCCGCCCGGTTCGAGCCGGGCCCCGGGTGCACCCCCGGGGACCGCTCGTGATCCTGCTCAGCCTCGCGCTGATCGTCGCCTCCGCGGTGGCGCTGGCGTGGGGACTGTTCGCCGCCAACGACCCGCTCGTGTGGGTGTCGCTGGCCGCCGGCCTCGGCGCGGTCGCGCTGATCGCCGGTTCTGTCGTACGGCACCGCCGGCGTCCCGTGGCCGACGGCGTCCCGGACGCCGGTCCTGCCATCGCCGGCCCCGCATCGGTCGGTTCAGCGTCAGCCGGGGTGGACCCGGCGCCTTCCCCGACGCCGTACCGGCCCGCGCCCGCTCCGCCGGCTGGTCCCGTGTCCCCGCCCGGGACCTGGGCGGGGGCGCAGACGTGGCCCTGGGCGACGACCCCACCGGGTCAGTCGCCCGACGCCGACCAGCGTCCCGGCTGGACCGGACCCGTCCCGGCTGTTTCCCCGCCGGGCCAGGCTGCCTTTCCGCCCGATCCGGCTGTCTCCGCGCCGGACGCGGCTGTCTCCCCGCCGGCTCCGGGCGCGGCGCGGCCGGAGCCGCCTGCGGTCGACGCGTCGTCGGCCTGGGGGGATCCGACGGCGGCGCCGCCGGCCGAGCGCACCGACCCGGCCGCCCCGCCTGCCGTCGAGCCGGCCGACACGCCGGTCGACACGCCGGAGGGTGAGCCGGGGATCGAGCGGATCCCGGTCCGGGACGCGCTGCGGGTGGCCCAGCTTCCCGACGAGGTGGTCGTCGTCGACGGCCGCCCGCGCTATCACCTGAGCGACTGCCCGACGCTGGCGGACGCGCAGCCGGTCCCGCTCGCGGTCTCCGTCGCCCGCCGCGGCGGGTTCACCCCGTGCGCCGTCTGCCGGCCGGACGCGACCCTGCTGGCCCGCTCCCGCGCCCGGGTGACCCAGCCGTCCGACCAGGACGGCGCCGAACGGGCCAGCGACGGACGTCAGCAACTTTAGCTCTCGGTAGTCATCCGAGAGCAGCCGGCGTACCAGCGCTGAGCCGGTCGGCTCAAGCCTTGGCGAGGGTGAACTCCAGGCCGAGCTCGTCGTCCCGCCGGCCGTCGGTCACCGCGCCCTCCGCGAACGAGACCGCGAGCACCTCGCCGGCCACGGCCGCCGCGTGCTCGCGCACCGCCTCGGCCACCTCCGGCGCCGACGCCGACCAGGTCAGCGTGATCCGGTCGGTCACCTCGAGCCCGCTGGCCTTGCGGGCGTCCTGGACCAGCCGGACCACCTCGCGGGCGATCCCGGCCCGGCGCAGCTGCGGCGTGACGGCGAGGTCCAGCGCGACGGTCTCGCCGCCGTCCGCGGCCACCGCCCAGCCCGTCCGCGGCGTCTCGGTCACCACCAGGTCGTCCGCGCCGAGCTGCACCGGGGCGCCGTCGACCTCGATCGTGGCCGCCCCGGACCGCACCGCGGCCGCGAGCGCCGCCGGATCGGCCGCCGCCACCGCGGCCGCGACCGCCTTCGTGCCGGCGCCGAACCGCTTGCCCAGCGCCCGGAAGTTCGGCTTCACGCTGACGTCGACCAGCTCGCCGCCGACCCCGCCGAGCCCCTCCACCGACTGCACGTTCAGCTCCTCGGCGACCTGCGCGCGCAGCTCCGCCGGCAGCGTCGCCCAGCCGGGCGCGCCGACCAGCGCGCGGCCCAGCGGCTGCCGGGTGCGCACCTTCGACGCGGTCCGGGCCGAGCGGCCCAACTCGACCAGCCGCCGCACCAGCGCGACCTGCGACGCCAGCTCCGCGTCCTGCAGGGACCCGTCGACGCGGGGCCAGTCGCGCAGGTGCACCGAGTCCGGCAGGTCCGGCCAGACCGAGGTGACCAGCGCCCGGTGCACCGCCTCGGTCACGAACGGCGTGAACGGTGCCAGCAGCCGGGTCAGCACCTCCAGGCACTCGTGCAGGGTCGCCAGCGCGGCCGGGTCGCCGTCCCAGAACCGCCGCCGGGAGCGCCGCACGTACCAGTTGGACAGGTCGTCGATGAACGCGGCCAGCCGCTTGCCGGCCCGCGCGGTGTCGAAGCCCTCCATCGCGGCGTCGACCTCGGCCACGGTGCGGTGCAGCTCGGACAGCGCCCAGCGGTCCAGCAGTGGCCGGTCGGCGACGTCGGCGACCGGCGTGCCCGGCTCCCATCCGGCGGCCCCCGCGTACAGGGTGAGGAACGAGGCGGTGTTCCAGTACGTCAGCAGCACCTTGCGGACGATCTCCTCGAGCACCGTGTGCCCGACCCGCCGGGCCGACCAGGGCGAGCCGCTGCAGAGCATGAACCAGCGCAGCGCGTCCGCCCCGTGCCGGTCCATCAGCGGCACCGGCTCCAGGATGTTGCCGAGGTGCTTGCTCATCTTGCGGCCGTCGTCGGCGAGGATGTGCCCGAGGCACAGCACGGTCTCGTACGACGACCGTCCGAACACGACGGTGCCGACCGCCATCAGCGAGTAGAACCAGCCGCGGGTCTGGTCGATCGCCTCGCAGATGTACTGCGCCGGGTACGTCGCCTCGAACTCGGCCTGGTTGTGCAGCGGCGCGCCCCACTGCGCGAACGGCATCGAACCCGAGTCCCACCACGCGTCGATCACCTGCGGCACCCGGCGCGCCTGCTCGCCGCAGGACGGGCAGGCGATCGTCACGTCGTCCACGAACGGCCGGTGCGGGTCCAAAGTGGACAGATCCTGGCCGGCCAGGGAACCCAGCTCCGCCAGGGATCCCACGCAGGTGTCGTGCTTGTCCGGACAGCGCCAGATCGGCAGCGGGGTGCCCCAGTAGCGGTCCCGGGACAGCGCCCAGTCCACGTTGTTGTTCAGCCAGTCGCCGTACCGGCCGTGCTTGACGTTCTCCGGGTGCCAGGTGGTCTTCTCGTTCTCG
>DASYKU010000022.1 GCA_035995165.1 Mycobacteriales bacterium | reverse complement strand
CCTACGGCCGCTGACCGCCCACCCGGCCCGACCGACCTCCTCCCCCTCCGGCCCCTACGGCCGCCGACCGCCCACCCGGCCCGACTCAGACAGGTAGGGCGAGGGCGTGCCGCTACGCCCCTGGCCCGAGCCAGTGTGAGGACGGCGGCCCGAGGGAGAGTCGGCACATCAGGGGCGGGGGGTTCGGGTGGTGGGCGTGAGCTGCCAGCCGGCGGGGGTCGCTTCGATGAAGCCGTTGAGTTCGAGGCCGGGGAGGCAGCGCAGGACGTCGAGGGGCGGAACGCCGCAGCTGACGGCGATCCGGTCCGCGGAGGCGACGCCGGCCGCGGGCAGACCATCGAGGACCTGGCGGGCCAGCGGCGCGAGGGCGTCGCGGGGATTCGCAGGCGCCTCCTGCCGGTCGGCCAGGTCGTCGCCGAGCGCCCCGACCGCCTCGATCACCTCGGCGGCGCGGGTGACCAGGCCGACCTCGGGATCGGAGCGCAGCAGCGCGTGCACCCCGGCCGACTCGTGTGAGGTCACCGGGCCGGGGACGCCCAGCACCGGCCGGCCCATCCGCAGCGCCTGCCGGGCGGTCGCGAGCGACCCGCTGCGCAGGCCCGCCTCGACCACCACGACACCCGCGGCGAGCCCGGCCACCAGCCGGTTGCGGACCAGGAAGCGGTGCCGCTGCGGCGTCGCGTCCGGCGGGAACTCGCTGATCATCAACCCGTCCCGGCCGATCCGGCCGAAGAGCTGCTCGTGCGCCCGCGGGTACGGCTCGGCCAGGCCGCCGGCCACGATCGCCACGGTCAGGCCGCCGGCGGCCAGCGCCCCGCGGTGGGCCGCTGCGTCGATACCGAACGCGCCGCCCGAGACCACCGCCCAGCGCCGCCCCGCCAGTCCGTGCGCGAGCATCCCGGCCACGTGCAGCCCGTACGGCGTGGCGCTGCGGGAGCCGACCACCGACACCGCCCGGTCGAACGCGGCGTCCACGCGCGGCGCGCCCAGAGCCCAGAGCGCGAGCGGCGGGGTCAGCTCGACCTGATCCCGACCTGAGCCCGAACGCCGGCGCTCCGGTCGTTCCCGGTCGTAGGCGACCTGCATCGCCCGCAGGGCTTCGTCCGGCCACTCGTGGTCCTCGGGCGTGACGAGGCGGGCGCCGATCCGGTGCGCCTCGGCCAGGTCGGCGGCGGCCCGGTCCTGGTCGCGCCGAGCGGCCGACAACGCGGACACCGCGCCGACCACCTTGCCGGACCGCATCAGCCGCATCGCCTCGACCGGCCCGACCTCGCTGACCAGATCGAACACCGGCCCTCGGCCCGGCTCGACCGCCCGCGTCAACCACGCCCGCGCCAGCCGCACCTCTTCCGCCGGCACCCTCACCACTCCGACCACCCACCACCGGGACCGCGCTCCCTCGCCATCCCGTACGCCAGGCCGCGCCCGCGACGGGGTACAGCGGCCGCTGGAAGGACGACACGGTCCGGCGACCACACCCTGCCGCCCCCGCCACCGGCGACCGGCCTCGTCCGCCTGCGGACGGAAATCCGGGTCATCAGGTGCTCCAGCGGGTGCGGAGGGCGACAGCTTCTTCGACGTCGTCCTGGGTGGGGCGGTCATGGCCGGCCAGGTCCCCCACGGTCCAGGCGACACGCAGGATGCGGTCGTAGCCTCGGGCGCTCAGGGCGCCGCCGTCGAGGCGACTGTCGGCGCCGGCGGTGACCGTGGCGGGCAGCCGCCAGCGGGTGCGCAGTTGCGGACCGGGTACGTCGGCGTTGATCCGCCAGCCGGTGCCGCGCAGCCGTTCCGCCGCCACCGCCCGGGCCGTCGCCACCCGCGCCGCCACCGCCGCCGAGGACTCCGCCGTGCCGAGGCCGTCGAGCAGGTCTCCCGGCGCGACCGGTTGCAGCGCGACCTGCAGGTCGATGCGGTCCAGCAGCGGCCCGGAGATCCGCCCGAAGTACCGCCGCTTCGCCGTCGAGGTGCACTGGCAGTCCACCTCGCCGGCCGGTGCCGCGCACGGGCACGGGTTGGCCGCCATCACCAGCTGGAACCGGGCCGGATATCGCGCCACCCCGCCGGACCGGGCGATCGCCACCTCGCCGCTCTCCAGCGGCTGCCGCAGCGCGTCCAGCACGCCGGACTGGAACTCGGGCGCCTCGTCCAGGAACAGGATCCCGCGATGCGACAACGACACCGCCCCGGGCCGGGCCTGGTGGGAGCCGCCGCCGACGAGGGCGGCCGCGCTGGCCGTGTGGTGCGGCGCCTGGTACGGCGGCCGCCGCAGCAACGGCGCGTCCGCGGTAAGCAGCCCGGCGACCGAGTGCACCGCGGTGACCTCCAAGGCCTCCTCAACGCCGAGCGGCGGCAGCACCCCCGGCAGCCGCTCGGCCAGCATGGTCTTGCCCGACCCCGGTGGGCCGGTGAACAGCAGGTGGTGGCCGCCGGCCGCGGCGATTTCGACCGCCCGCCGCCCGACGGCCTGGCCGACCACGTCGCAGAGGTCCGGCCCGGACATGACCGGGCCGGTCCGGATGTGGGGAATGGCCGCCGTCCGCTCCGGCACCCCCCGCAGGAACGCGAGCAGGTCGGCCAGCTCGGCCACGCCCCGGACGTCCAGGTCCGGCACCAGCGTCGCCTCGGCCAGGTTCGCTGCCGGGACCACGACCCGGCGGATCCCGGTCCGGGCCGCCGCGATCACCGCCGGGAGCACGCCGCGGGTCGCCCGCAGCTGCCCGTCCAGGCCGAGCTCGCCCAGCAGCACGACCTCGTCGAGGTGCTCGGCCGGCACCGCCCCGGCCGCGGCCAGCACGCCCACGGCCAGCGCGACGTCGAACATCGAGCCGCGCTTCGGCAGCGTCGCGGGCAGCAACGCCAGCGTCATCCGGCGGGTCGGCCAGGCCTCCCCGGAGTTCACGATCGCGGCCCGGATCCGGTCCCGGGCCTCGTGCAGGGCCGCGTCCGGCAGCCCGATCATCGTCACGCCCGGCAGCCCGTCGGCGAGGTCGGCCTGGATCTCGACCAGCTGGCCCTCGACCCCGAGCACGGCCACGGAGACCGTCCGGGCCAACGTCATCAGAACGCGTCCTTGAGGTGTCGTACGACCGGGTCGCCGCCGTCGTGCCGGCGCAAGACGGTCACCACGTCGAAGCGCAGGTCCCGCCAGCCGATGCCGTGCGCGGCCAGCCAGCGCAGCCCGAGCCGGCGCAGCCGGGCCGACTTCACCGCCGTCACCGCCTCGGCCGGGTCGCCGAAGCCGGTGCCCGAGCGGGTCTTCACCTCGCAGAACACCAGCGTGTCGCCGTCCGCGGCGACGATGTCGATCTCGCCCTCGGCGCAGCGCCAGTTGCGATCCACGATCCGCAGCCCGGCGCCCTCCAGATGCCGCGCCGCCAGCTCTTCCCCGAACCTGCCGACCGCGCCCTTGACCCGTCCCACGAGTCCTCCCCTCGTCGGGAACGAGCCTCGCGAGTGTGCAGGGCGGACGACAGACCGAAAACGTCCACTGTGGACAACGCGTTCGGCTGTGGACAGACGTTCGACACGAGTCACGAGACATGAAAGACACGACACATGAACAGGCACCGGAGCAACGGAACCGCCGGGCCGTCCGAAGTGGACGACCCGGCGGTCAGCGGAAGAACGTCAGAACGGCCGCGTCCAGGCCCAGATCGACGAGCCGACCCGGCTGGTGCCGCGCCAGACCCGCCCGTCGGCCCCCTGCCCGACCACCACGCGCAGCGTCCCGGACCGCCAGAGCTGCGCCGACGGAGAAGACGTGAACACCCCGCCGATCCGGTGGAACGACGAGAAGACACCGCCCGGAGCCCGGCTGGCAAGGTAGAGCGCACCGTCGGTGCCGATCACGTAGACCTCGGTGCTGCCATTGGGCAGCCGGATCACGGTCGGCGCCTGGAACGTCAGGCCGCCGACGCGGGTCCAGCCGGTGCCGGCCCGGTTCTCGTACACGGCGCCGTTGTCGCCGCGTACGAAGAGGTCCTGCTCGACCGCGCACGTGCCGGAGACCGCCGGGACCGCGGCCGGGGCCGAGCCCATCCGGCCACCGAGCGAGGACCAGCCGCCGCCGGCGAGGCTCCGCCGCCAGAGCGCCCCGTCGCCGCCGACGACGTACACGAGGGGCTGGGTGTCGGCCGCGCAGCTGACCGCCGGCGCGGTCAGCGAGCGGCCGCCGATCGACGTCCACGGGCCCCAGGTGGCACGCACGAACTTCCGGAACCAGACCGCGTCGTCGGCCCCGGTGGCGAACACGTACATGTCGTCGTCCGCGTTGACCGTGACCGCCGCGGGCCGGCTGTGCAGGGCGCCGCCGAGACTCGGCCCGGCGCCCTGGCCGATCGGGTCGTCCTGTGTGTACTGGGCCAGCGTGCCGTCCGCGGCCTCGTAGAAGTACTTCAGCTGACCGAAGTTGGTCGTGGTCACCGCGGCGCCCGAGTGGTCGAACACCGGCTGCGGCGCCGGATCGGCCGCCGCCGTACCGGTCAGCGGCAGCAGGAACGCCGCGCCGCTCAGGACCGCGAGTGCGGTCCTCCCCCTGGAAAGATTCATTCTCCCCACCTCCACCCTGCTCGATGGCCAGCGGCGCAGAAATGTTGCCTGCGGAGGAAGAGTGCCCGAACGGGCAGCGGTCCGTCCGAAATGGACGGACCGCACGGGTGGCTACGGCGCAGGACGCCAGGTCCAGGTGCCGGTGCCGACCGGGTTGGTGCCGCGCCAGAGCCGGCCGTCCCCGCCGCGGGCGACGACCACCCGCAGCGTCGGCGACGTCGGCGTCGCCTTCCAGAGCTGGGCCGCCGGCGAGCCGGTCAGGTTGCCGCCGATCCTGATGAACCGCGACCAGGTCGAGCTGCCGGCAGCCCGGCTGGCCGTCCAGAGGGCGTTGTCGAAGCCGACCACGTACAGCTCGGTGCTGCCGTTGGGCTGCCGGATCAGCGCCGGGGAGAGGATCGCCTGGCCGCCGATCTTGGCCCAGCCACCGCCGCGGTTCTCGTACACGGCGAAGTTGGTGGCCACGCCGAACACGTCCTGGTCCGACGGGCACACGCCCGCCTGCGCCTGGACCGCGCCCGGGCCGAAGAAGAACTGGCCGCCGATCGGGGCCCAGTTGCCGCCGGCGAGGGACTTGCGCCACATCGCCCCGTCGGTACCCAGCGAGTACAGGGTGGGCTGGGCGGTGGCGTCGCCGGTGCAGGTGGCCGCGGGCGGCCAGAAGGACCGGCCGCCGGCCGGCGTCCACGGGCCCCAGGTGCCGCGGCCGTCGGAGAACTGCCGGAACCAGACGGCGTCGTCGGTCCCGACCGCGAACGCCCACGTGCTCGCGAACTCCGACCCGATCGTGATCGCGGCCGGGCCCTCGTGCAGGGCGCCGCCGAGGTCCTCCGCGGCGCTCCCCTCGGCCTTGTGCACGAGCGTGTTGCCGGTCGACGCGTAGAACGTGTCGAGGCCGCCGAACGCGGTCGTGCTCAGCGCCGCATCCGAGATGTCGCCGAGCAGCACGTGCGGCTGCGGTGCCGCCGCGGCCGGGGCGGCCAGCGGCAGCGTCACCAGCGCCGCGCCGAGCAGCGCCGGGACGAGAGTTCTGGACAGGGTCACTTTCCCCACCTCCTGGTCATGTCGACCCCAGGAGGGGTACGGGAGCGGACCTGGTACGACCTGGCCCCAGGTCTGTCCGATCGGGCAAGGCAGCGGCGGTCCGTCCGGAGTGGACGGACCACTGTGAGGAAGGGTCAGGAGATCAGGCGCCAGGTCCAGGTGCCCGTCCCGACCTGGTTGGTGCGCGCCAGAGCCGGTTGTCACCGCCAGGGCCGACGACCAGCCGCAGCGTCGGTGCCGCCGTCGAGGGCTTCCACAGCTGCGCTGCCCCACGGGTCAGCATGCCGCCGATCCGGACGAACCGGGACAGGTCGAGCTGCCGGCAGCCTGGCAGGCCGACCAGAGCGCGTGCTCGTTGCCCACCATGTACAGCTCGCTCGCCGACCGCCGGGAGAGTGCCCGGGGCGGAGCCGAGCCGGCCGCCCAGCGACTGCCACGGACCGTCCGGCAACTGCTTGCGCCAGAGCGCAGCCCCCCATCGCCGCCCTCTCCTCGACCCGAACCACACCGTACGAGCGATGCGACACCAGCGGCAGGGCCGACGGGCCGACTACTCCGGGTCGTCCGGCTCCGGGGTCCGTACGCCCTCGACCGGCGGCGCGGTCTCGGAGGTGCCGTGCAGGGAACGGACCGGCGGCACGGTGCCCTCGGGGGCGTCGGCGGGCGCGGCGGGGATGTCGGGCCGCTCGGGGTCGGGAGCGGGCTCTTCACGCGTCATGGGAGACGGCGTACCCAGATCAGGCGTCCGGCACCTCGAGGTCGGGCTTCTCCAGCTCCTCGACGTTGACGTCCTTGAAGGTCACCACGCGGACGTTCTTCACGAACCGGGCCGGGCGGTACATGTCCCAGACCCAGGCGTCGCTCATCCGCAGCTCGAAGTAGACCTCGCCGTCGGCGTTGCGGACCTGCAGGTCGACGGCGTTGGCGAGGTAGAACCGGCGCTCGGTCTCGACGACGTAGGCGAACTGCCGCACGATGTCCCGGTACTCCCGGTACAGCTGCAGCTCCATGTCGGTCTCGTACTTCTCGAGATCTTCAGCACTCATGCCCGCTCCTCGGCCAGCCCGGCAGGCGCAGGCGCCAGCCGACCGGACCTCGTCGCCACCCGCTCGCTCATGCCGTCACGCCTTCCACGGACTCATCTTCGCGCACCGGCGCCACGAACACCGCACGCCCCCCGACGCGTCGGACGTTGACGTAGGAGAACCGGTGCTCGGGGCACGGCCCGTGCGCCGCGAGCGCGGCCGAGTGCATCGGCGTGATGTACCCCTTGTGGGTCGCGAACTCGTACTCCGGCCACCGCGAGTGCATCTCGACCATGATCCGGTCCCGGGTCACCTTGGCCAGCACCGACGCGGCCGCGATGCAGGCGACGGTCGCGTCCCCCTTCGGCACTGCCAGCGCCGGCACGGTCAGCCCGCGGACCGGGAACCCGTCGGTCAGCGCGTACGCCGGCTCCGGCTCCAGCTGCGCGACCGCCCGGCGCATGCCGGCCAGGTTCATCACGTGCAACCCCTGCCGGTCCACGTCGGCAGCGGAGATCACCACCACCGACCAGGTCACCGCGCGCTTGACGACCTCCGCGTAGACCTCCTCGCGGACGGCCGGGCTCAGCAGCTTGGAGTCGTTCAGGTCCGGCACCTGGCCGCGCTTGCCGTCGGGCAGCACGCACGCGGCCACCACCAGCGGCCCGGCGCAGGCCCCGCGGCCGGCCTCGTCCGCGCCGGCGATCAGCGGGAACCCGCGCCGTCGCAGCGCGCTCTCGCAGGCCCACAGCCCGGCGTCCCGGCGCACCAGGGCACGGGGTGGTCTCAACGGGTCGGTCATGACATCCGCGAGCGTACTAGCGTCGCCGTCGCCGTCGCCGGGTCGAGGCGTAACCGAATCCGGCCACCAGCAGCACGGGTATCCCGATCAGCAGCGGCAGCGTGTACGGCGCCCGCTTCCCGTCGCCGCCGAAGTCGCTCGGTGCACCCAGCGTGTTCCACCGGCTCACCGGCCAGATGATCACGAACGCCTTGCCGATCACGTTGCCGACCGGGATCGTGCCCTGGTCGGCGTCGTTGAGGTGCGCCCGGGAGTCGGCCGACTCGTCGCGGTGGTCCCCCATCATCCAGAGCCGCCCGGCCGGCACCTTGACCGGCCCGAACGGGATCTCGTCGAAGTTCGGGTCGGCCGAGTAGACGTACGACTCGTCCAGGCCGCGGCCGTCGACGGTGACCCGGCCCTGCTCGTCGCAGCACTGGACGGTCTGGCCGCCGACCGCGATGACCCGCTTGACGAAGTCCTTCTCGCCCGGCGTCGACACCCCGAACGTGCCGGCCACCGCCCGCAGCGCCTTCGACACCGGGTTCGTCGGCTGGATCGTCGTGATCTCCGGCGCCCACGACTCCGGGCCCTTGAACACCACGATGTCGCCCGGGCGCGGGTCGTGCAGGCGGTAGACGACCTTGTTGACCAGCACCCGGTCGCCGGAGCACCCCGGACAGCCGTGCAGCGTGGTCTCCATCGACCCGGACGGGATGAAGAACGCCTTCACCAGGAAGGTGTTGATCAGCAGCGCCAGCACGATCGCAATGACCAGCAGGACCGGCAGTTCACGCCAGAACGAACCGCGCTTCTGCCGCCGGACGGCGGGGACACCACCGCCCTTGCCGGGATCCGGGCTGGCGGGCTGAGCTGGGGTCCCCACCGGGGTCTCGTCGGACACCGGGCAACCCTACGAGATGCAGGTGTGTGCCCAGCGTCAGCGGGTCACCGGGTCGCGCTTCTCCTTGATCTTGGCGGCCTTGCCGCGCAGATCGCGGAGGTAGTAGAGCTTGGCCCGGCGGACGTCGCCGCGGGTCGCGACCTCGATCTTCTGGATGATCGGGGTGTGCACCGGGAAGGTGCGCTCCACGCCGACGCCGAAGCTGACCTTGCGGACGGTGAAGGTCTCCCGCACGCCGCTGCCCTGCCGGCGGATGACCACGCCCTGGAAGAGCTGCACGCGCTCGCGGGAACCCTCTACGACGCGCACGTGCACCTTCAGCGTGTCGCCGGGGCGGAAGTCCGGGACGTCGGAACGCAGCGACTCGGCGTCCAGGGCATCCAGCGTGTTCATCTCGGCGCTTCCTTCGTACGACAGGCGCGCGGACACGCGCACCGGGGGCTCTCGGTCAGGGGCGTCGGGGCCCGAACCGGCCCGCGACAACCAGTCCAGGGTGCCACACGGCTTCGCGCATTGCGAAACCCGGGGTCAGTCGAGGGCTTCCCGGTCCCGTTCGGTGAGCTCGGCCAGGGCCAGCAGGTCCGGCCGGCGGGCCGCGGTCCGGCGCAGCGACTCGTCCCGGCGCCAGCGGGCGACGGCGCCGTGGTCGCCGGACAGCAGCACGTCCGGCACGGCCAGCTCGTGCCAGGACGGCGGCCGGGTGTAGACCGGGTACTCCAGCAGCCCTCCGGCGTGCGACTCCTCGGCCAGCGACTCCGGGTTGCCGAGGAAGCCGGGCAGCAGCCGGGCCAGCGCCTCGATCATGACCAGTACCGCGGCCTCGCCGCCGGCCAGCACGTAGTCGCCGAGTGAGACCTCGTCGACCGGCATCCGCCGGGCCGCCCAGGAGACCACCCGCTGGTCGATCCCCTCGTACCGGCCGCAGC
Source organism: Mycobacteriales bacterium (assembly GCA_035995165.1). Taxonomy (NCBI): domain Bacteria; kingdom Bacillati; phylum Actinomycetota; class Actinomycetes; order Mycobacteriales; species Mycobacteriales bacterium. The sequence goes on along the minus strand of DASYKU010000022.1, from coordinate 35,601 downwards.
CGAAGACCAGCCGGGGCTCGGCCGCGAGCTCCTGTGCCAGCTCCTGCGTGAACGGCCGCCCGGACGGGGTCGGCACCACGAACCGGGCCCCGCCGTCGGGAACCAGCGCGTCCAGGGCCAGCCCCCAGGGCTCGGGGCGCATCACCATGCCCGCTCCCCCGCCGTACGGGGTGTCGTCCACGGTGCGGTGCCGGTCGGAGGTCCACTGCCGCAGGTCGTGCAGGTGCACGTCGAGCAGGCCGCGCTCGACCGCCTTGCCCAGCAGGGAGACCCGCAGCGGGCCGGCCAGGTACTCCGGGAAGATCGAGACGACGTCGACCCTCACAGGTCGAACAGCCCCTCCGGCGGGTCGACCACCACGCGCCCGCCGGGCACGTCCACCGCCGGCACCATCTCCCGGACGAACGGGACCAGGTGCTCACGGTCCTCGGCGTCCCGCACGACCAGCAGGTCGGAGGCAGCCGAGTGGACCACGTCGCTGACCGTGCCCAGGGTCGTGCCGGCCGGGTCGACGGCGGCGAGGCCGACGAGCTGGTGGTCGTACCACTCGTCGTCCTCGTCGATGTCCGGCAGCTCGGCCGAGTCGACGACCAGCACGGTGCCGCGCAGCGATTCCGCGTCCTCCCGGGAGCCGAACCCCTCGAAGGACACGACGATGCCGCCGGAGCGCGGGTGCACACCGGCGACGGTCAGCGGACCGCGCTCGGCCGGGTCCGTACGCAGCGACGACCCGGGCGCGAACCGCGCGTCCGGGTCGTCGGTGCGTAGCTCGACGGTGACGGCGCCGTTGAGACCGTGCGGCTTGCCGACCCGCCCGACCACGAGGTCCACGACGGAGATCAGTCGGTGTCGACCACGTCGACGCGCACGCCGCGGCCGCCGATGCCGGCGACCACCTGACGCAGCGCCTTCGCGGTACGGCCACTACGGCCGATCACCTTGCCGAGGTCCTCGGGGTTGACCCGGACCTCCAGCCGCTTGCCGCGGCGGGAGGTGACCAGGTCGACCCGTACGTCGTCCGGGTGTTCGACGATCCCCCGGACCAGGTGCTCGAGAGCAGCCTCGAGCACCTACGCCTCCGGGGTGGCCTCGGCCGGAGCCTCAGCCGGAGTCTCGGTGGCGGCCGGGGCCTCGGCGGCGGCGGCGGTCCTCTTCGGCGCCCGCTTGCGCGGAGTGGTCGCGTCGCCGCCGCCGGTGGAGTCGGAGCTGTTCATCGACTCGCGGGCGGCCTCCTCGAAGGCGGCCCGGCGGTCACGCTTCGGCGCGGCGACCAGCATGGGCGGGGGCGCCGGCTCGTTCCTGAACTTCTGCCAGTCGCCGGTGACCCGCAGGATCGCGGCCACGGACTCGGTCGGCTGCGCGCCGACACCGAGCCAGTACTGGATCCGGTCGGAGTCGACCTTGATCGTCGACGGGTCGTCCTTGGGGTGGTACTCGCCGACCGCCTCGATGGAGCGGCCGTCCCGCTTCGTACGGGCGTCGGCGACGACGATGCGGTAGTGCGGCTCGCGCATCTTGCCGATGCGCATGAGCTTGATCTTGGTGGCCACGGGTGCAGGAACTCCAGCTGCTCGGAATGGACGGGCGACCGGTCCGCGAGTGGGGCACGCGGGACGTTCACCGAGACGGGCGTACACCCGCCGGGTTGAGAGGGACCCGGCGAGAGGACGCGCTCAGTCGACCATCATGCCAGATGTGCGGAGGTCGTCCCGACCCGACCGGTCTCACCAGGACTCGACCGGGCGGCCGCGGTCCAGACGGAGCAGGTGGTCGGTCCGCTCGACCACCCGCGGGTCGTGCGAGGAGACCACGAACGCGACCCCCTCCCCGCCCAGGTCGGCGAACGCCTCCAGCACCCGGTCGGCGGCGGCCGAGTCCAGCTCGGCCGTCGGCTCGTCGGCGATGACGATCGAGGGCCGGCCCAGCACCGAGCAGGCGACCGCGAGCCGCTGCTGCTCGCCGCCGGACAGCTGCGCGGGCAGGTGCCGGGCCCGGTGCTCCAGCCCGAGCAGCACCAGCAGCCGGGTGACCTCGGCCGGGTCCGGGCGCAGGCCCCGCAGCCGGGCCGCGAACCGCAGCTGCTCGGTCGCGTCCAGGTCCGCGACCAGGTTCGCGGTCGGGTCCTGGAAGAGGTAGCCGATCTCGGTCCGGCGCAGCAGCCGGCGGCCGCGGATGCCGACGCAGCCGACCTCCTCGCGCCGGATCCGTACGGACCCGGTGCTGGGGCGGTCGACCAGGGCCAGGATCCGCAGCAGGGAGGACTTCCCGGACCCGGACGGGCCGACGACCGTGGTGACGGCGCCGGCCGGGAAGTCCTTGTCGACCCCGTCCAGTGCGGTCACCGGGGCGCCGGCCACCCGGTAGACCTTGGTCAGGTCGTTGCACGCCGCCGCCATGACCGGCCGGTCCGGGAGGTCGACCGGCGCGGAGCCACCGGAGGCCGGGCCGCCAGACGCCGGACCGACCAGCGCCGGACCGACCAGCGCCGGACCGACGGGAAGCGGGCCACCGGGCGCCGGGGCGACCGGCGCCGGGCTGCCGGCGGCGCGGCGGGGGCGGTCGGGGACGGCGCGGTGGGTCATTCCACGCCCCGCAGCACGTCCGCGGGCCGGGCCCGGTCCGCGACCGCCTGGGCCGAGAGCGCACCCAGCAGCACCAGCCCGATCGCCCCGGCCACGACCCCGGCCACCGCCCCGGCCGAGACCACCAGCACGGCCGCGTACGGCGGCCGCCCCGGCTCCAGGTTCAGCACCCGCACCACCGGCGCCAGCACCAGCCGGGCCAGCACGACCCCGGCGAGCGCACCCAGCCCGACCGCGACGCTCAGCTCGGCCAGCAGCGAGGCCAGGTGGGCCCGCCGGGTCAGCCCCATCCGCCGGCTCAACGCGTACGCGGCGGTGCGGGACCGTTGCCGGGCCGCGAGGTAGAGCAGCAGCGCGGTCACCCCGATCACGCCGGCCAGCGCGGCCAGCACCTGGACGTAGCCGAAGGTCCAGGTCACCGGGTAGAGGTCGGTGTTGCGCACGATGCTCTCCTGGTTGACCTGCCCGGTCACGTGCAGGCCCTTCGCGCCGATCGCGCGGGTGGCGGCCGCGGCGTCGGCGGGCCGGGTCCAGACCTCCTCGCTGCGGGCCGTGTACGGGTTCAGCGCCGGCAGCGCGTGCCGGTCGACCACCAGCAGCGGCTCGGCCACGGAGCGCATGCCCGGGAACACGGCGGTCCGGGCGACCACGTGCACGCGGACCGTCTGCGACTCCAGCGAGACATGGTCGACGTCCTCGTCGCCGCCCCCGGCCAGGATCGCGGGCACGCTGCCGTCCTGGGCCGGCCCGAGCCGGGCGAGCAGGTCCGGCAGCGGCTCGGTGGCGAACGCGCGGCGCCAGTAGGCGTACCGGGCGAAGGTGGCCGGGTCCACGGCCAGCACCGGCAGCTCCTGGGAGAACGTGTCCAGGGCCTCCGGCAGCAGGCTGACCGGCGTGCCGGTCGGCCCGGGGTCGGCGAACACCCCGGGCCTGGCGTCCGTGCGCAACGCGACGCCGGCACCGACGTACGTGGCCGTCTTGGTGTCGACGGTGGCCCGGACCGAGGCCGACAGCGAGGCGCAGACGACAAGCACGCCGACCGGCAGCGCGACCGCGACGAGTACGCCGGCGGAGACGGTCCGGGCGGCGGTGAGGCGGCGGACGGCGAGGAACCCGGGCACCGGCAACCGGCCGCCGAGCGCCTGCAGCCTGCCCACGGGCAGCCCGATCAGCCGCACCACCAGCACGGTCAGCCCGGCCAGCGCCAGCAGCGGCAGCGCCACCACCAGCGGGTCGATCCGGACCGACTCGCCGCCGCTGCTGACCGCGCCGACGCCGCGCAGCCGCTGGTACGACCAGATCGCGGCCCCGACCAGCAGCAGCTCCCAGGGCACGAAGGCCCAGCGGGAGCGCTCCAGCCCGAGCGGGCGCTCACCGGTGGAGCGGCCACGCAGGCCGGCGACCGCGCCCAGCGCGAGCAGACCGGCGACCAGCGCGACCGCCACCGTCCACAGCGCCCGGACGCCGGCGCCGTCGTCGAGCAGGGGGGACGGGCCCAGGTGCGGGGCGGCGGCCAGCGTCACGGCCCAGCCGATCAGGGTCCCGGCCACCGCCGGGCCGATCATCTCCAGCACGGCCTTGCCGGCCAGCCCCGGCGGCCCGATGCCGCGGGCGGCCAGCAGCCGGACCTCGCCGGCCCGGCGCTCGGCCCAGTACCCGCCGGCCGCGGCCACCAGCAGCAGCGCGACCAGCACCGCGGCGTACGCGGCCGGCCGGGTCGCGTCGGCCAGCGCGCCCCGGACCTGGGTCGCCCGGGCGGCGGCGCCGGCCAGCGTGTCGAGGTCCACGTACGTCCCGACCACGCCGGCGGTGCTGAACACCTCCGGCCCGGCGCCCTGGATCGCCGCCGCGACCGTGGCCGCGTCGGCGGCCCGGGCGGTGGCCGGGTCGATCGCGGCCGACCAGGTCGCCCAGGGCCGGTCGTTCTGCGCCAGCGTGAGCAGGGTGCGGTCGTCGGTCAGCACCAGCGGGCGTACCGGCGGGCCGGCGTCGCCGATCGTCGGCACGATCAGCGTCGCCCAGCGGCACCAGGCGACGGGCAGGCTGCCGCCGTAGCTCGGGTCGTTCAGGTCGCGGTAGACACCGGCGACCGGCTCCGGCTTGCCGCGGGCGGTGACCTTGTCCCCGGCGTCCACGCCGAGATTGCGCGCCAGCCCGTCCGGCAGCCAGAGCCCGGGGTCGCCCGGGTGCCCGCGCAGCACGGTGACCTTGCTCAGCGCGCTCGGGCTCGCGAACGCGGTGACCGACAGCTCGGTCCGGCCGGTGCCGACGGTGAGGAAGCCGTCGTTGCTGGCCGCCGGCAGCACCAGGATCCGCTCGCCGACCGGCACCCCGCGCCGGGCCAGCACCTGCCGCACAGCGCCGTCCTCGGCCACCGCGTACGTACTCGCGGGCGCCGGGAGGACCGCGTCGGTGCTGTCCGCGGACCGGTTCGTCACGCCCGGGGTGTACGAGTCCGGGCAGGTCGCCACCGCCCGGTGCAGCGCGCCGCTGGTGGCCGCCGACAGGAACAGCGGCGCGGTCGCCGCGGCGATGCCGAGCACGGCGGTCGCGACCAGCACCGCGGCCGAGGCGCCGGGCTGGGTCAGCGCCGCCAGTGGGGCCCGGACCCAGGGCCGGGACAGCAGCAGGTGGGCCGGCCCGGGACGTCGCCGCACGCCCGGGACCTGCCGTCGCGCCATACCCGCAGCCTAGAAAGGCAGTCCTGCCGCCCGCCTCACCAATACCGAACCGTGATCACATCGCCGCAGACCGGTCACCCCCTCCAACACCCGCGCGCGTGCTCGGGCCTTCCGCCCCAGCGGGATGAAGGTGATGGGGCCCTCCGCCCCGACGGAGCCCGGTGAAGGTGATGGGGCCCTCCGCCCCCGGCGGGGCTCGGTGGAAGAGATCAGCGCCCGGGCCGGCACCGCGCCCAAGCCCCGCCCGGGGGTTACGGGGGCCGCCCCCGACGGCTAGTAAGCGCGGGCGCAGTACGCGAGGACGTCGGGCTCGTCGCCGGTCTCGGGCAGCGACCCGTCGGCACGGGTGAGGCAGCGGACGGTCACCGACCGCTCCGCCAGCTTGGCCTCGCCCTCCGGGCCGAGCTCCGACCACGGCAGCCGGGCCCACCCGGTCACGCACGCGTCGGCCGCGTCGTCGATCGTCTTCACGTCGACGATCCGGGAGTCCCGCATCCGCAGCGACTCGTCGTACAGCGAGACCTGGTCCTCGACCAGCGCGACCCGCACGGCGTTGAGCAGCCCGGCCAGCGGCGTCGGCGTCTTGTTGCCGGCGATCCGGCGGACCAGCATGCAGCGCTCCTCGGCCAGGTCGCGCGGGCCGATCTCGACCCGCAGCGGCACGCCCTTGAGCTCCCAGTCCACCGCCCGCCGCCCGAACGGGATGTCGGCCCGGTCGTCCAGCTCGACCCGGATGCCCGCGGACCGCAGCTCGTCCGCGACCCGGACCGCGGCCTCGGCCGCCTCCGCCTTGATCACGATCACCGCGACCTGGACCGGGGCGAGCCGCGGCGGGACGCGCAGCCCGTCGTCGTCGCCGTGCGCCATGACCAGACCGCCGAGCATGCGGGTCGAGGACCCCCACGACGTCTGCCAGGCGTACTCCCGCTGCCCGCTGGGCGCCAGGAACTCGATCCCGAACGCCTTGGCGAAATTCTGCCCCAGCTCGTGCGAGGTGCCCATCTGCAGCGCCTTGCCGTCGCGGGTCATGAGCTCCATGGTCATCGTGTTCGTGGCCCCGGCGAACCGCTCCCGCGCAGTCTTGCGGCCGACCACGACCGGCATCGCGAGCACGTCGACGACGAAGTCCTCGTACACGTCCCGCAGGATCTGCCGCGCGTACGCTCGGGCCTCCGGCTCGGTCGCGTGCGCGGTGTGTCCCTCCTGCCAGAGGAACTCGGTCGTGCGCAGCAGCAGCCGCGGCCGCATCTCCCAGCGCACCACGTTCGCCCACTGGTTGATCAGCAGCGGCAGGTCGCGGTAGCTCTGCACCCACTTCGCGAACGACGCGTTGATGATCGTCTCGGAGGTCGGCCGCACGACGATCGGCTCCTCCAGCACCTTGCCGCCGCCGATGGTGACCACGGCCAGCTCGGGGCTGAACCCCTCGACGTGCTGGGCTTCCTTCTTCAGGTACGACTCGGGGATGAACAGCGGGAAGTACGCGTTCTTCGCGCCGGCCGCCTTGATGCGGTCGTCCACTTCGGACTGCATCCGTTCCCAGAGCGAGTACCCGTACGGCCGGATGACCATGGTCCCGCGGACCGGGCCGTTCTCGGCCAGCTCGGCCTTGGCCAGGACGTCCTGATACCAGCGGGGGAAGTCCTCCGCCTGCGGGGTGAGCACTCGTGCCATGCCAGCAGAGGGTACGGGCCGTGCAGCGGCGGTCGCCTCCGGGTTACCGGACCACCGCGCCGCGCAGCACGATCCGGACCGGGGCGGTGATCGTGCCGAGCTCCTTGCGGGGGTCGTCCGCGTAGACGACGAGGTCGGCGGGCGCGCCCTCGGCCAGGCCGGGCAGGCCGAGGAACGCGCGCGCACCCCAGGAGCCGGCCGCCAGCGCCGCCTCGGCCGGGATCCCGGCCGCGTGCAGCTGCTGGATCTCCTTCGCCACCAGCCCGTGCGGCAGGACCCCGCCCGCGTCGGTGCCGGCCAGCAGCGGGACCCCGGCCTCGTACGCGGCCCGGATGCGGGCGTGGGCGGTGCGGTGCAGGGCCCGCATGTGCTCCGCGTACGCCGGGTACTTCGACGCCGTGCCGGCGATGTCCGGAAACGTCTCGATGTTGAGCAGGGTCGGCGTGACGTGGATGCCCTTGCGGGCGGCCTCGTCCAGCAGCGCGTCGGTCAGGCCGGTGCCGTGCTCGATCGTGTCCACCCCGGCCGCGATCAGCCCGGGCAGCGCGTCCTCGCTGAACGTGTGGACCGCGACCCGGGCGCCGAGCTCGTGCGCCCGGGCGACCGCGGCGGCCAGCGCGTCGTCCGGCCAGAGCGGGACGAGGTCGCCCACCGAGCGGTCGATCCAGTCCCCGACGAGCTTGACCCAGCCGTCGCCGAGGCCGGCCTGCTCCTCGACCGCGGCGACCAGGCCGTCCGGCTCGACCTCGACGCCGACGTCGCGCAGGTAGCGCTTGGGCCGGGCCACGTGCCGGCCGGCCCGGATCAGCCGGGGCAGGTCGTCGCGGTCCTGGATGAACCGGTTGTCCACCGGGGAGCCGGCGTCGCGGATCAGCAGCGCGCCCGCGTCCCGGTCGGCGACGGCCTGGGCGACCATCTCCTCCTCGGTCGCGTCGCCGACGGGCTTCATGCCGACGTGGCAGTGGCAGTCGACCAGCCCGGGCACGATCCAGCCCTCGGTGGTCAGGGTCTCGGCGTCGCGCACCGGCTCGTACGTCAGGCGTCCGTCGACGATCCAGAGGTCGCGCTGCTCGCCCGCCGGCAGGACCACTCCCCTGACGTGCACCCGCATGCCCCGCACCCTAAGCGGGCCGCGGGTCAGGGCCAGGCGCCGGGGTGTTGGACGGCGCGGGTGCCGGCGGCGACCCCGGCGCGGAGCGCGTCGAGCGGGGTCGCGCCGCCGATGCGGGCGGCCAGCAGGCCGGCGTCGAACGCGTCCCCGGCGCCGGTGGTGTCGACCGGGTCGACCGGCGCGGCCGGGACGTTCCAGAGCCCGCCGTCGCGGTCGAGCCAGGTCGCCCCGCCCGGACCCGCGGTCACCGCGATCGCGCCGACCGCGTCGAGCACCGCCGCCGCGCCGCCGAGCGCGGCCAGCTCCCCCGCGCTCGGCAGCAGCAGATCGACGTCCCGGACCAGGTCCAGGAAGCCCGGCTCCAGCAGCTCGGCGGCCTGCGGGTCGACCGACGTGGTCAGCCCCGCCCGCCGCGCCGCCGCCAGCGCGGCCAGACCCGCGGGCCGGGAGGACTCGTCCAGCAGGACGTACCCGGACAGATGGAGATGCCGGGCGCCGGCCAGGGCCGACGTCGCGATGTCGGCCGGGTCCAGCCGTCCGGCCGCGCCCCGGTCGGCGAGCATGGTCCGCTGCCCGGTCCGGTCCACCAGCACCAGCACCGTGCAGGTCGGCGCTCCGGGGTCGGCGGCCAGCACGGCGTCCACGCCCGCGGCGGCCAGCTCGGCCCGGACCTGCGCGGCCGCCGGGTCCGTCCCGACCCGGGAGACCAGCACCGGCCGCGCGCCGCAGGCGGCCAGCCAGGCCGCGGTGTTGGCGCCCGCCCCGCCCGGCCGCAGCGCGATCGTCGCCCGCGCGTCCCCGCCCGGCACCGGCAGCGCGTCCGCCCGCGCCAGCACGTCGAGAGCAGCGTCCCCGACGACGACGATCCGCGGCCCGGTCCCACCGGGCGCGGTCGCCCGGCCCGCCGGCTCATCCGGGCCCCGGGTGCCGGCGCGCGGAACGCCGGCGCCCGGGGTGCCGGCGCGCGGAACGCCGGCGCCGGACGCGGCAGCGTTGCTCACGAGACGAGGGCGACGGCGATCTCGGCGGCGAGGGCGGCGTTGGCGACGACCAGCTCCTCGTTGGTGTCGAGGCTGACCCCGTTGCTGGCCGTGTGGAAGTGCTCCAGCAGCGCCGGCGTCACGTCGTGCCCGGTGATCCCGCGCTCGGTCAGCAGCGCCAGCCCGCCGGCCAGCAGCTCGTCGTGCAGCGCCCGCGGCATCTCGGCCGCGGCCGGCACCGGGTTGGCCAGCACGATCCCGGCCGACCCCGGGACGGACCCGAAGTGCGCGGCCGCGACCGCCGCCGCCTCGGCCACGGAGCCCACCGTCCACGGCGCGTCGTACGCCGACTCCCGCAGGTAGAACGCCGGGAACCGCTCGGTCCGGTACCCCAGCACCGGCACCGACCGGGTCTCCAGCGCCTCCAGCGTGGCCCCGATGTCGAGCACCGACTTCACCCCGGAGCAGACGACCAGCACCGGCGTCTGCGCCAGCACGTCCAGGTCGGCCGAGACGTCGAACGAGTCGGCCGCGCCCCGGTGCACCCCGCCGAGGCCGCCGGTGGCGAACAGCCGGATCCCGGCGGCGGCGGCCAGCGCGGCCGTCGCGGCGACCGTGGTCGCGCCGTCCCGCCCCAGCCCGTACGCGGGGCCGAGGTCGCGGCGGGACAGCTTGACCAGCCCGGCGTCCGGATCGCAGACGTGGTCCAGCTCGGGGCGGGAGAGCCCGAGCACCGCCTCCCCGGCCAGCACCGCGACCGTGGCCGGCACCGCGCCGGCCGCGCGCACCACGTCCTCCAGCCGCGCCGCGACCGTACGGTTGCGGCCGGCCGGCAGCCCGTGGGCCAGGATCGTGCTCTCCAGCGCCACCACCGCCCGCCCCGCGGACAGCGCCTCCCCCACCTCGTCCGAGACCCTCACGCCCGCCACCCTGCCACCCACCCCGCCGCCCCGCCAACCCAGCGCGGGAGTCCACAGAGGACGGTCTACAAGGGACGGTCTATGTCCGAGTGGGCCGTGCCGATGCGGCCTTGGATGTCGAGTGGGGGACGGGCCAGGGCGTGGGCCTCGCGCCAGTGGGTGAGGTCCAGTCCGGTCAGTTTCTCCAGCAGCGCGACGTCCTCGTCGAAGACCGGCAGCAGCCGGGTCCGCTCCTCGGCCGTCAGCGGCGCCCGCGTCCGCTGCTCCCGCTGCAACCACCGGCGGATCCGCGCGGTCGCCGGCGCCCGGACCGAGGCCGGCAGCCGGTCCAGCGCCGGCAGCACCCGGCCGACGGCGCGGTCGAGCCCGGACGCGGCCGCGGCCGCGGTCACGTTCGAGGCCGGCACCGAGGTGACCACGCCGGTGTCCACGCCCAGGAAGGCACAGATGCCGTCCAAAGTGGACACCGGCTCGCGCCGGAGGTCGCGGTAGAGCACGACGTGGACCTGCTCGCGCGGGAAGACCGAGTAGAGGTGCTCGAGCTGCGCGCCGTACCGGCCGAGGTCCAGGTAGCGCCAGAACGGGCCCCAGCCGCGCGCCGCCCGGGACTCCTCCAGCTCGCAGGCGCGCAGGAAGTCCGCCTCCGGCTCCAGTCCGGCCGAGCGCAGGTGGGTCCAGTTCGAGTGGGCCCGGTCGACCGGGTCCCGGATCACCGCGACCAGCTTGGCCTGCGGGAGCACGGAGGCGATCCGCCGGTGCGCGGCCGGGTCACGCAGGTAGAGCGTGGTCGACTCGCCGGTGAGCGTGCCCGCCGGCGCCCGGTCGAACAACACCTCGTAGTCGCTCCGGCGCCAGACGTACTCGCTGAAGGTCTGGGCGTCACCCGGACCGCCCGGGCCGACCGGGGGCGCGCCGTCGGTGAGGAAGAACTTCGGCTCCTTCACCGCGGACAGGTACAGCTGCGGGTGGGCCGCCAGCGCCACGTGCAGCGCGGTCGTGCCCGCCTTCGGCGCGCCCACCAGCAGGAAGTCGGGGAGGGCCAACGGTCCACCTCCTTCGGCTTTCCTACCAATCTACATGGAAAGTTGTGGCAGGGTTTGCAAGGTGACCTCCACACCCACCCGCGCCGCCTTGCCCCTGCCGCGTCTCTCCGCGTCGACGCTGGTCATGGGACCGCCCGGGGACGGAGTCGGTGCCTGGGCCGGCGGTCCGAGCGCGGTGCTGGACGGCGACACGGTCTACCTGGCGTACCGGCTGCGGCGGCCGATCGGCGAGGGCCGCGGCTACCGCAACGTGATCGCGGCCTCGGCCGACGGCGTGCACTTCGAGGAGGTCGCCACGCTGGAGCGGGACCGGTTCGGGGCCGAGTCGCTGGAGCGACCGGCGCTGGTCCGGACGCCCGAGGGCCGCTGGCGGGTGTACGTCAGCTGCGCGACCCCGGCCACCAAGCACTGGCGGGTCGACCTGGTCGAGGCCGGCACCCCGGAGGGACTGACCACCGCGCCGGCGGTGACCGTGCTGCCCGGCAGCGACACCGCCGGGGTGAAGGACCCGGTCCTGCTGCACGACGGCGAGCGCTGGCACCTGTGGGCCTCGGTGCACCCGCTGCACCGCTGGGACGACGCCGACCGGATGACCACCGACTACGCGACCAGCCCGGACGGCGTGAGCTGGACCTGGGAGGGCACCGTCCTGTCCGGACGGGCCGGCGAGTGGGACGCCCGCGGCGTGCGGGTCAGCGCCGTGCTCGGCTTCGGCGACACCCTGGAGGCCGCGTACGACGGCCGCGCGACCGCCGAGCAGAACTGGGAGGAACAGACCGGCCTGGCCACCGGCTCGCTGCTGCCTTCGGGCCGGTACGGCCTGCTGCACGCCAACGGCGCCGGGCCGGTGCGCTCGCCGTTCGGCGGCGGCGGGGTCCGCTACCTCTCGGTCGTGCCGCTGCCGGGCGGGACGACGCGGATCTACTACGAGGTCACCCGGCCGGACGGCGCGCACGAACTGCGTACCGAGCTGCACGAGTAGGGGCGGATACTCCGGGAGTGCACCTTTCGGCGAAAGCGGACTACGCGGTCCGGGCCGCGGTCCACCTCGCCTGCTCGCCCGACCGCCCGGTGAAGGGTGACGCGATCGCGCAGGCGCAGGACATCCCGTTCCCGTTCCTGGGCGCGATCCTGCGGGACCTGCGCGAGGCCGGGATCGTCCGCAGCCAGCGCGGCGCCGACGGTGGGTACTGGCTGGCCGCGCCGGCCGCCGAGATCACCATCGCCGACGTGATCCGGGCCGTGGACGGGCCGCTGGCCTGGGTCCGGGGCGTACGGCCGGAGGACCTGGACTACTCCGGGGCGGCGCGGGCGCTGCAGGACGTCTGGATCGCGGTCCGGGCCAACCTGCGCGACGTGCTGGAGGCGGTCACGCTCGCCGACGTCGCGGCGGGCGTGCTCCCCGACCGCATCACCACCCTCGCCGCCGACCCCGCCGCCTGGGAACCCCACTAGCACCGCGCACGGGTCGCTGATCTCGCACCCGGCCGCGGTCGACGCGCTCATCGCCGCCGCCGCCCGGGCCACCACGTGAGCGACGACCCGCTGGCGCTGGTCGTCGCGACCGCGGAGCGGCGTGCCGCCTACCTGCCCTTGGGCAGGTTGAGCTTGGAGAGGTCCGGCATGTTCATGCCGGGCGGCAGCTGGTTGAGCGCGCCCGGCGGCAGCGCCGGCATCCCGCCCCGCACCTTCGGCGGCGTCGGCCCGCGGCCCTTGCCCTTCTTGCCCTTCTTGCCGCGCGTCTTCGAGGTCCGCCGCATCCCGGGCAGGCCCATCCCGCCGGCCATCTGCTGCATCATCTTGCGGGCCTCGAAGAACCGGTCGACCAGCCCGTTCACCTCGGAGACGGCGACGCCGGACCCCTTCGCGATCCGGGCCCGCCGGGAGCCGTTGATGATCTTCGGGTCCTGCCGCTCGGCCGGGGTCATGCCGCGGATGATCGCCGCCGTCCGGTCCAGGTCCCGGTCGTCGATGTTGGCGATCTGCTCCTTCATCTGCCCCATGCCCGGCATCAGGCCGAGCAGGTTGGAGATCGGGCCCATCTTGCGGATCGCCATCATCTGCTCGAGGAAGTCCTCGAGGGTGAAGTTGTTGCCGGAGGCGAGCTTGCTCGCCATCCGCTCGGCCTCGTCCCCGTCGAAGGCGGACTGGGCCTGCTCGATGAGCGTGAGCACGTCGCCCATGCCGAGGATGCGCGAGGCCATCCGCTCGGGGTGGAAGACGTCGAAGTCGGCCAGCTTCTCGCCGGTGGAGGCGAACATGATCGGCTGACCGGTCACGTACCGGACCGAGAGGGCGGCACCACCGCGGGCGTCGCCGTCGAGCTTGGTGAGCACGACGCCGGAGAAGCCGACCCCGTCCTGGAACGCCTGCGCGGTCGTGACCGCGTCCTGGCCGATCATCGCGTCGACCACGAACAGCGTCTCGTCCGGCTGCACCGCGTCGCGGATCGCCGCGGCCTGCGTCATCAGCTCTGCGTCGATGCCGAGCCGGCCGGCGGTGTCGACCACGACCACGTCGTGCTGGGTGCGCTGGGCCTCGACCATCGCCCGCCGGGCCACGTCGACCGGGTCGCCGACGCCGTTGCCCGGCTCCGGGGAGAACACGTCCACCCGGGCCTGGGCGCCGACGACCTCGAGCTGGGTGACCGCGTTCGGGCGCTGCAGGTCGGCCGCGACGAGCAGCGGCGTGTGCCCCTGGTTGCGCAGCCAGAGCCCGAGCTTGCCGGCCAGCGTCGTCTTACCGGAACCCTGCAGGCCGGCCAGCATGATCACGGTCGGCGGCTGCTTGGCCAGCCGGATCCGCCGGGTCTCGCCGCCGAGGACGTTGACGAGCTCCTCGTTGACGATCGAGATGACCTGCTGGGCCGGGTTCAGCGCGCGGGAGACCTCCTCGCCGCGGGCCCGTTCCTTCACCGCCCCGACGAACGCCTTGACCACCGGCAGCGCGACGTCCGCCTCCAGCAGCGCGATACGGATCTCGCGCGCGGTGGCGTCGATGTCGGCGTCGGAGAGCCGGCCCTTGCCCCGCAGCGTGGTGAAGACCGCGGACAGCCGGTCGGAGAGCGTGTCGAACACCCACCCAGCCTAGCCGTCCGCGGCGACCGCCTACCGCATGACCGCGTTGCCCATCGGCATCGCGGGGGCGCCGAGGTCCTGGCCGAAGCCGTCGTACAGGACGTACGCGAAGACGGCGCAGAAGCCGAACGTGGTCACGCCGGCCCAGGTGAACAGGCTCGCGTTGGTGTTCGCCACGGCCAGGAACGCCAGCAGGAAAGTCAGGTCGACCAGCACGAAGCCGACGGTGAAGGCCATCGGCAGCCGCAGCGTCGCCGCCGTGAGCAGCACGAACACGAGCAGGAAGGAGAGCAGGTACGTCGACTGCACGCTCTTCACCCCGGCTGCCGTGATCCCCCACCAGCCGCTGGTCAGCCCGGCCACCAGGGCTGCGAAGCTCAGCCAGAACGCAGAGAAGACGCCGAAGATCGCGGCCACCGTGTTGGCCGCGACCCGACCGGCCCAGACCGTCGCGACGAGCATGAACAGCCCGGCCGACAGGGCCATGATCGGCACCATCCCGCCCGGCAGCGTGGCCGTGTCGAGGTAGCCGACGAACCAGAGGCCGAGCGTGAGGCCCGAAGGCAGGAACGTGATCAGCCCCAGCAGCGCCGGGTTGGCCACCGGCGCGGCCGGGGCTACCGGGGCTACCGGGTCGAGGGAGAGGTGGGGGTGGGACAGGGCGTGGGCATCGGTCTCGGCAGTCATGGCTCGCTCCTCGTCGATGCGGCTGACTCTGCCCCGTACGTTCGACCGGAACGGCCGCGCGGATGTCTCAGTACGAGACGGGGCCGAGGACGCGCAGCGTGTAGCCGTTGACGAACCGGCCTTCCGGGTCGCAGGAGGCTCGTAACGCCCGGGCCTCGGCGTAGCGCGGGTAGCGGGGGGCGAGCTCGCCGGCGGACAGCTCGTGCAGCTTGCCCCAGTGCGGCCGGGCGGTGTCGCCGGCGACCTCGTGCACGACGGCGGCGACCGCGTCGACGTACTCCTGCCAGGGCTCGCGGACGTAGCGGTGCGCGGCCAGGTAGGCGGTCTCCCGCCCGTACGCGGTGGACAGCCAGCGGTCGTCGGCCGCCGCGACCCGGACCTCGACCGGGAAGGAGATCCGCCAGCCGCGCCGGCGGATCGTCGTGTCCAGCTCCCGCAGCACGTCCGGCAGCAGGTCTCGCGGCATCGCCCACTCGGTCTCGTGGAAGCGCACCCGGCGGGGGTGCGAGAACACCTTGTGGGACCGGTCGGTGTACGTCCGCTCCCCCAGCAGCCGGGTCGCCAGCCTGTTCGCCGGCGGGACCAGCGCCGGGACCCGGACGCCGGCCCGGCAGACCGCGCCGAACAGCGCGTTCGCGACGATCTCGTCGTCCAGGACCGCCCGCCAGCGGGGCAGCGGGTCCAGCTCCGCCAGCGGCACCCGGGTGTTGCGCTTGAGCTGGCAGTCGGCCGTGTGCGGCCACCAGTAGAACTCGACGTGGTCGGCCTCGGCCGGCAGCGTCTCCCAGCGGCCGAGCAGGTCCGGCAGCGTGGCGGCGGACTCCTCCGCCCGCAGCGCGAACGCCGGCACGCACCGCAGCGTCACCGTGGTGATCACCCCGAAGGCGCCCAGCCCGACCGACGCCGCCGCCAGCAGGTCGCCGTCGGCCTGCACGATCGAGCCGTCGCCGGTGACCAGCTCCAGCCCGAGCACCTGGGTGGCCAGCCCGCCGTACGCCAGGCCGGTGCCGTGGGTGCCGGTGGAGATCGCCCCGGCCACGGTCTGCACGTCGATGTCGCCGAGGTTCTCCAGCGCCAGCCCGTGCTGGGCCAGCAGCAGGGACAGCTCGTGCAGCCGGGTGCCGGCCCGCACGGTCACCCGGTCGCCCGCGATCGCGACCACGCCGGTGAGCCGGGTCGGGTCCAGCAGCACGCCGTCGGTGACCGCGGCGGCGGTGAACGAGTGCCCGGAGCCGGCCATCCGGACGGTCAGGCCGTCCCGGGCGGCCTCCTTGACCGCGGTCACCACCGCGCCGGTGTCGGCGGGCGCGAGCACCCGGGCGGGCCGGGCCGTCTGGTCGCCGGCCCAGTTCCGCCAGTGCTCGCGCATCACCCCACCGTACCGAGAGCGCACGACGGCTCAGACGGCGCCGGCGGACCAGGCGACCGCTTCTTCGCCCTCTCCGGCGGCAACTGACCGCTCACGCCGGTGCGACCGCTGAGGTCGCCGGCACCCGGGCGGAGGCGACGACGAGGGCGGCGCCGAGGAGGGTGGCCGCGGCGCAGACCCAGCAGGCCTCGTTCCAGCCGGAGACCACGGTGGCCGGGCGGGAGCCGGTGGCGAGCGCGGCCACGATCGTCACGCCGAGCGCGGCCCCGACGTACCGGCTGGTGTTGTTGATGCCGCTGCCGGTGCCGGCCTGGTCCGGCGGCATGCTGGCGACCGCCTCCCGGCCGAGCGTCGCGGTGGCCACGCCGGTGCCGATGCCGGCGACCACGAGCCCGGCGACCAGCCGGCCGGGCGAGGCCGTCACCGACAGCCCGGACAGCGCCGCCAGCCCGAGCGCGACCAGCAGCAGCCCGCCGCCCAGCCGGGCCGTGCCGCTCCAGCGCTCGGGCAGCACCCGCACCGCCAGCGCCGCCGCGGAGCTCGTCGCCGACCAGGCCAGCAGCAGCACGGCCGAGAGCAGCGCGCCCCGCCCGAGCCCGCGCTGCAGCAGCGTCGGCGTGTACGAGCTGATCGCGATGATCCCGATCCCGGTGGCGAACGCGCCGATCGTGGCCGACCGCAGCCGAGGCCGCCGGAACGCCCGCAGGTCGATCATCGGGTCCCGGGCCCGCAGCTGGTGGACCGGGAACGCGGCCAGGAACGCGGCCGCGGCCACCAGCAGGACCAGCACCGACGGCCGCCCCCACCCCTGCCGGCCCTCGGTCAGCGCGGTCAGCAGGCAGCCCAGGCCGGCCGCGAGCAGCAGCGCACCGGCCGCGTCGACGCCGCGGTGCCGGCCCAGCGTGGACTCGGTCAGCAGCGCCGGGCCGGCCAGGGCCAGCCCGAGCCCGAGCAGGGCCAGCACCCCGTACGTGACCCGCCAGCTCGTCCCGTGCTGGACCAGCGCCATCAGCAGCGGCCCGACCGCGACGCCGGCCCCGAACATCGCGCCCCACCAGGCGGTGGCGCCGGCCCGGGCCGGACCGGGCGGGTACGCCGCGCCGATCAGCGCCAGCCCGCAGGCCAGCACCGCGGCCGCGCCCAGGCCCTGCACGATCCGGGCCGCGATCAGCACCGAGGCGTCCGGCGCGACCGCGGCCAGCACGCAGGACAGCGCCAGCAGCACGGCGCCGGCGGTGAACACCCGCCGCCGCCCGATGTCGTCGCCGAGCGCCCCGGTGGGCACCAGCGCGACCGCGAACCCGACGCTCATCGCGGCGACGATCCAGGACGACGCCGACACCCCGGCCCCGAGGTCGGCCGCGATCGCCGGCAACGTCGCCAGCGGCGCCGTGTACGCCATCATCGCCAGGAACGTGCCGAACCCCGCGACCCCGAGCGTCCGCGCGCTCATGCCGACCGGGCGGCCGCGAAGAACCCGAGGTGGCCGGCCACCGAGTCGGCGGCCGGGTACGGCGGGCGCCCGGTCAGCTCCCGGACCGTCGGCGTCGTGCCGGCCGAGACGCCGCTGCCGATCAGCCGGTCGATCTCCACCAGCACGTCGACCATCAGCGGGACGAAGCCGGCCGCGGCGAGCACCGCGCGCTGCTCCGCCTCGGTCCGGACCGCGTACGGCACCGGGCGGTGCAGCGCGACGCCGAGCAGCCCGGACAGCTCCGGCATCGTGACCGCGGCCGGTCCGGTCAGGTCGTAGGCCCGGCCGCCGTGCCTGCCTGCGCCGTCCCGCAGCACCACCGCGGCCACCGCGGCGACGTCCCGGCTGTCGATCGCGCTGATCGCGCCGGCGCCGGCCAGACCGCCCCAGCCGGCGCCGGCGGCCAGCGTGGCCGCGACCCGCAGCATCATGTCCACGTACGTCGCCGGCCGCAGCACGGTCGCGGCCACCGGCAGCCCGGCCAGGTGCGCGTCGATCTGCCCGTGCCAGCGCAGCACCGTGCTGTCCTCGCCCAGCCCCGACCCCCGTACGGACAGGGTGACCAGGTGCGGCACGCCGGCCGCGACGGCCGCGTCGGCCAGCGCGATCTCGTCGGCGACCTGGCGCTCATGGGTGCCGGTGGCGAGGAACGCCGCGGCCGAACCGGCGAACGCGGCCCGCAGCGTCGCCGGGTCGGCGAAGTCGACCGCGGCGAGCTCCACCCCGGGATCGGCCAGCCGGGACCGGGCCGCGGCCGGGTCGCGGGTGAGCACCCGGACCGGCACCCCCGCCCGCCGCAGTCGCCGGGTGAGCTCCCCGCCGACCCGTCCCGACCCGCCCGCGATGCTGACTCTCGTCTCCATAGGCCCACCGTAGCCCCTGAACTGACAGAGCCGTATAGAGTTGAGGTATGTCACTTCCGGCCACCGGGCGGTACGGCGTCGGCGTCGCCCCGGGCGGCCTCGCGCTGGTCCAGGAACTGCTCAACACCAAGGCCGCGGGTGGGCAGGCCGACCTGCTGGCCGAGCTCGGCACCGCCCGCGACCTGGCCCCGGTCGAGCTCACCGACGCCGACCTCCCCCGCCTCCGCACGCTGCGCGCCGCCCTCAGTCACGCGCTCGGCGGCGACCGCCCCGGCGACGCCGCGCCCGCCGGGCCGCCCGGCGGGCCGCCCGGCGGGACGCCCGGCGGAGGGACGCCCGGCGGAGGGACGGCCGGCGGCCACCACGGCGGTGGGGTGGCCGGCACGGTGCGTCTCACGCTCGACCCGGCCGCCGGGACGGTCGGGACGCAGGCCCGCGGCACGGGCGCGCAGTGGATCGCCGCGACCGTGCTGACCGAGGCGCTGCTGGCCCAGCGGGACGGCACCTGGTCCCGCCTCAAGCTCTGCCGCAAGCCGGCCTGCGCGGTCGCCTTCTACGACCGCAGCCGCAACAACTCCGGCGTCTGGCACGACGTCCGCCGCTGCGGCAACGCCGCCAACCTGCGTGCCTCGCGCGCCCGTCGTCGGGCGGTCAGCCGTCCCGAGCACGGCGACGGGCCGACCCGGCCTAGTCTCGCGCCGTGAAGGTCACCGACCTGCAGACGCCGGCGCTGCTCGTGGACGCCACCGCGCTGGAGCACAACCTGAGCACGATGGCCGCCGCGCTGCCGGGCCCGCGGCTGCGCCCGCACGTCAAGGCGCACAAGACCACCGCCCTGGCCGCCCGCCAGGCCGCCCACGGCGCCCGCGCCTTCACCTGCGCCACGGTCCGCGAGGTCGAGGGCATGGTCGCGGCCGGGCTCGGCGAGGACCTGCTGCTGGCCAACGAGGTGCTGGACACGACCCGGCTCGGGGCGCTGGCCGACCGGGCCCGGATCACCGTCGCGGTCGACTCGGAGCAGACGGTCGGGGCGGCGTCCCGGGGCGGCGTCCGCGAGGTCCTCGTCGACGTCAACGTCGGGCTCCCCCGCTGCGGCTGCGCCCCCGAGGACGCCGGCCGGATCGCCGACCTGGCCCGCGCCAAGGGCCTCACCGTCCGCGGCGTGATGGGCTACGAGGGCCACCTCATGCTGCTGCCGGACGCCGCCCAGCGCCGCACGATGACCGCGGACAGCATGGCCCTGCTGGCCCGGGCCGCGGCCGACGTCGGCGGCGACATCGTCTCGGCCGGCGGCACCGGGACGTACGCCGACAACACCGTGGCGACCGAGATCCAGGCCGGGTCGTACGCGCTGATGGACACCGCGTACGGGGCGGTCGGGCTGCCGTTCCGGCCGGCACTGACCGTGCTCGGGACGGTGGTCTCCGCGGCCCCGCCCAGCAGCGAGATCCAGCCGCCCTGGGTGGTCGCGGACGTCGGGCTGAAGTCGCTGGGGATGGACCACGGCAACCCCACGATCCCGGGCGCGACGGTCTGGTTCTGCTCCGACGAGCACACCACGTACGCGCCGGACGAGCCGCGGTCGGTGGTCGTCGGGGACCGGGTCCGGGTGCTGCCCGCGCACGTCGACCCGACCGTCGCCCTGCACGACCGGATGCACCTGGTCACCGGAGACGGCCCTGATGCGACCGTCGTCGATACCTGGCCCGTCGACCTGCGCGGCTGGTGAACCCGCCGCGACCAGGATTCGTTGATCGACTGAACCCGTAGCGAAAGGAAGAACCCCGCATGCCGTCCCTGGACCGACCCACCGCCCCGCTTCCGTACGACCTGTTGCCCGCTGTGCCGACGTTCACGGTGACCAGCACGGACGTCACCGAGGGCGCCCAGATGGACCTGACGTTCGCGCACGACTCGGCCGGCGGGCAGAACCTCTCGCCCCAGCTGTCCTGGTCCGGCGCGCCCGAGGGCACCAAGAGCTACGTGGTGAACTGCTTCGACCCGGACGCCCCGACCCCGTCGGGCTTCTGGCACTGGACCGCGGTGGACATCCCGGCGAGCGTCACGTCGCTCGACACCGGGGCCGGGAAGGACGACGACAGCCTGCCCGAGGGCGCGTTCCACGTCCGGGACGACTTCGGCCTGCGGCAGTGGGACGGGGCCGCGCCGCCGGCGGGCGACGTCGTGCACCGGTACGTCTTCGCCGTGCACGCCCTGGATGTCGAGCACCTGGGCGTGGACCCGGACGCGACCCCGACCTTCGTCGCGTTCAACGTGCTGTTCCACACGCTGGCCCGCGCGATCATCACCCCGACGTACCAGCAGCAGTGAGGACGACCTCGGTGACGGCCCGGCGTACGTCCGGGTCCGTCACCGGGGTCCCGTCGGCGCCGACGACGTAGAACGCGTCGACCGCGGCGCCGCCGAGGGTGCTGACCCTGGCCCCGCGGACGTCGAGCCCGGAGCGCTCCAGCGCGGCGGTGACCCGGTGCAGCAGCCCGGCCGCGTCGGCGGCCCGCAGCTCCAGCACGGTCGCGCCGGTCGCCGCGCCGTCGAACCAGAGCACCCGCGGCGGCGCCTGCGCGTCCCCGGGGCCGTACGCGGCCTCCTTGGCGGCGAGCTTGTCCGCCAGCGGCAGCGAGCCGGCCAGCGCCCGGGTCACGTCCGCCCGCAGCAGCGCCGGGTCGGGGCCGCGGCCGAAGCGTGGGCTGACCGTGAACACGTCCACCGCGGTGGGGCCGAGGGTGACCGCGCTGGCCGCCCGGACGTCGAGCTGGTGCAGCGCCAGCACGCCCGCGGTCCGGCTGAGCAGTCCGGGCATGTCCGGCGCGGCCACCGTGACCGCGTCCCCGTCGATCCGCACCGCGACCCCGCCGGAGCTGGACTCGGCCAGCTCGCGCTGGGCCGCGGTGAGCACCGGCGGCGGCTGCGGCGGCTGCCCGGCGACCGCGTCCCGGGCCCGGTCCACCAGCTCGGCCACGAGGTCGGCCTTCCAGTCCGTCCAGGCCGCCGGGCCGGTGGCCAGGCCGTCGGCGACGGCCAGCCCGTGCAGCAGGTCGAGCAGGTCGCGGGAGCCGTCCACGGCATCGACCACGGTCCGTACGGTGACCGGGTCGGCGAGGTCGCGGCGGGTCGCGGTGTCCGGCAGCAGCAGGTGGTGCCGGATCATCGCCACGATCGTGGCCGCGTCCCCGTACGGGAGGCCCAGGCGGGGGCCGAGCTCGCGCACCACCGCCACCCCGGCGTCGGTGTGGTCGCCCGGGAAGCCCTTGCCGAGGTCGTGCAAGAACGCGCCGAGCAGCAGCAGGTCCGGCCGGGCCACGGTCCGGGTCAGCGCGGCCGCCTCGGCCGCGGCCTCCATCAGGTGCCGGTCGACGGTGAAGCGGTGCACCGGGTTGCGCTGCGGCCTGGACCGGACCGCGGCCCACTCCGGGATCAGCCGGACCAGCAGGCCGGCCCGGTCCAGCGCCTCCAGCACCGGGACCGCGCGGTGGCCGGTGCCGAGCAGGTCCACGAACGCGTCCCGGGCCTCGGCCGGCCAGGGCGACGGGATCGGCGCGGACTCGGTCTCCAGCCGGTCCAGCGCGTGCGGCGCCAGCGGCAGGCCGGACCGGGCGGCGGCGGCGGCCACGCGCAGCACCAGCACCGGGTCGGTCCAGGGGTCGGCGTCGCGGGCCAGCACGACCTCGCCACCCTGCTCGACCACGCCCTCGGCCAGCGGCCGGCGCTGCACCGCGGGGTTGCGGCGGCCGGGCAGCACCCGGGTCAGCGACCGGCTGCGGCGGCGGGCCTCCAGCTCGGACCCGACCTGGCGCCAGGCGGTGTCGGCGGCGAAGGCGATCGTGCGCCCGGCGTCGGAGACCGCGCGCAGCAGGTCGTCGGCGTCGGGCCGGCCGAGGGCGTCGGCGATCGAGGGCTGCTCCTGCTGCACCAGCCGGTCCAGCGCCCGGCCGGACCGCTTCTGCAGCTCGCCCCGGGTGTCCAGCAGGACCTCGCGGGCGGCGATCACGGCCGGCCCGGGCGCGTCCAGCAGCTGGGCGGCGGCCAGCGCGTGCAGCGCGTGCACGTCCCGCAACCCGCCGCGGGCCTCCTTGAGGTCGGGCTCCAGCAGGAACGCCAGCTCCCCGGCCGTACGCCAGCGGCCCAGCGTCGCCGCCCGCAACTCCGGCAGCCGCCGCGGCGAGGCCTGCCGCCAGCCCGCGTACGCCTTCTCGCGCAGCTCGTGCGAGAGCGCCGCGTCCCCGGCCAGGTGCCGCAGCTCCAGCAGCCCGAGCGCGGCCTTGAGGTCGTCCTTGGCCACCCCGAGGGCCTCGTCGACCGTACGGACCGAGTGGTCCAGGCCGACCCGGGCGTCCCAGACCGGGTACCAGACCGCGTCGGCCAGCTCCTCGATCCCGGACCGGCCCCGGTGCAGCAGCACCAGGTCCAGGTCCGAGTACGGCGCGGGCTCGCGGCGGCCCAGCCCGCCCACGGCGACCAGCGCGACGTCCGCTGCGGGGCCGGCCGCGGCCGCGTACACCTCGGCCAGCCACTCGTCGTACAGGCCGGTGAGCGCGTCCCGCAGCGCCTTGCCGTGCAGGCCGTTGCCGAGCAGCACGGCCCGGCCCTCGCGCAGTCGCGACGCGGCGGGCTTCACCACCGCGTCCCCCTGTACGCACACAGGACCCGGTCCGGCGCGGGGGTCACCGCACCGGACCGGGTCCTGGACGTGCTCAGAGCGCGTCTGCTCCGCGCTCGCCGGTACGGACCCGCACGACCGAGTCGACCGGGGTGACCCAGACCTTGCCGTCACCGATCTTGCCGGTGCGCGCAGCCTCCATCACGGTGTCCACGACCTTGTCCGCGTCGAGGTCGTCCACGAGCACCTCGAGCCGGATCTTCGGCACCAGGTCCACTGTGTACTCCGCGCCGCGGTAGACCTCGGTGTGGCCCTTCTGCCGGCCGTAGCCGCGGACCTCGCTGACGGTCAGCCCGAGCACGCCGAGTGTCTCCAGCGCCGCCTTCACGTCTTCGAGCTTGAACGGCTTGACGATCGCGGTCACGAGCTTCACGGAGCGACCTCCTCACGGTGGTGGTGCGCCGGCGCCCGCTCGGAGTCGGACATCGGAACGGCACCGACGGAGCCGCCGAGAGTACTGAACTCGTACGCCGTCTCGCCGTGCAGCGCGTAATCGAGGCCCTCGTCCTCCTCGTCCGCCGGCACCCGCATCTTGATCACCAGGTTGATCACGAACGCGATGATCATCGTCATGACGAACGAGTACGCCATGACCGCGATGACCGCGAGCGCCTGCTTGCCCAGTAACCCGAAACCGCCGCCGTAGAACAGGCCGTCCGCGCCGAGCGGGTTGGTGTCGACGGTCGCGAACAGGCCGACGCAGAGCGAGCCGAGGATGCCGCCGATGAGGTGGACCGCGACGACGTCGAGCGAGTCGTCGATGCGGACCATGCCCTTCAGCGCCACGGCCAGGGCGCACGCGCCGCCGGCGATGGCACCGACCGCGATCGAGCCGAGCGGGCTGATGAAGCCCGCGCACGGGGTGATCGCGACCAGGCCGGCGACCGCACCGGACGCCGCGCCGAGCGTGGTGGCCCTGCCGTCGCGGAGCTTCTCCACGCCGAGCCAGGCCAGCATCGCGACCGCGGTGGCGGTGTTGGTGTTGACGAAGGCGTACCCGGCCAGCTGGTTGGCACCCAGCGCCGAGCCGGCGTTGAACCCGAACCAGCCGAACCACAGCAGGCCGGCGCCGAGCAGGACGAACGGCACGTTGTGCGGCCGCATCGGCTGGCTCGGCCAGCCGCGCCGCTTGCCCAGGAAGATCGCCAGTGCGAGACCCGCGACACCGGCGTTGATGTGCACCACGGTGCCACCGGCGAAGTCGAGCGCGCCCCTCTTGAACAGCCACCCCTCGGGCGAGAACACCCAGTGGGCGACCGGGCTGTAGACCAGGATGGACCACAGCGCGATGAACGGCACGAAGGCGCCGAACTTCCACCGGTCCGCGGTCGAGCCCAGGATCAGGGCCGGGGTGATCACCGCGAACATGAGCTGGAAGACGACGAACACCATCGGCGGGATGACCTGCGCGAAGCTGTCCGCGTAGCCGGGGAGCTGGTCGCCGATGTGCTGCAGGCCGGCCAGCCGGAAGTCGCCGATGAAGCCGTTGCCCTCGCCGAAGGCGAGGGAGAAGCCGCACACCACCCAGACCAGGCTGACGATGGCGATGGTGACGTAGTTCTGCATGAGCATGGCCAGGGCGTGCTTCGCGCGGACCATGCCGCTGTAGAAGAACGCCAGGCCGGGGGTCATGAGCAGTACCAGCGCAGCGCTGGCAAGTACCCAGGCGGTGGCGCCGGTGTCGACGGTGCTGAAGTCGAACGGTGGCACTGCCCCTCCTCTCGCTGACGGGGTTTGGCAGAAAGGTTCCAGCGAGAGGTTTCCGAGGCGGATCCCGGCTGTTTCCCGGCCGTGAACTCACCGGCCCTTGCGCTACGGCCGGGTTTCGTCACACCGGGCGGACGCCGTCCGGAACGGTGATCTTCACCCGTCCGGAGCAAGCCCCGCAGTCACGGGGACACGGCGCGCCGGTCGTGCTACCGCGGCGGCCCGAAGATCCCCTGTCCCGGGGAGAGTACCCGCCGGGGGTCCCACTCCGCCTTCGCCGCGACCAGGGCCGGGTAGTCGGCGCCGTAGCTCGCGGCCCAGTCCGCCGGGGTGAGCGGGACCGAGCCGACCGGGTAGCGCTTGCCGCCGACGGCCCGCGCCCGGTCGTACAGGACCCGGTTGTCGGCCCGCTGCCGCAGCGGGTCGGCCGGCGGCACGGTCGTGCGCAGCAGCGAGAAGAGGAACGCGACCGGCTCCCGCGGCCGCTGCACGAACCGGGGCCCGACCAGCCCCGGCCGGAACGGGTAGAGCAGCACCGGCCCCTGCCCGGTGTCGGCCAGCGTGAGCGTGTCCAGCGTCGCCGCCACCACCGCGCGGGTCCGGCTGTCCGGCAGGAACACGTCGATCCAGGGGTGCGGCAGCGTCCAGGCGCCGATCGACTTGAGGAAGTCGACGGTCGGCTTCAGCCGGTTGACCCACTCCAGGTACGTGTAGTCGGTCACCACCGTCCGGGCCGGGTCGAAGCGCAGGCCGCGGGTGATCCGGGCGTCGTCCGGCGGCGTCCCGTCGTGGTACGCCGCGGCGTCGACGAAGAAGTCCCAGCCGGTGTCGGCGGCGTTGCGGGTCGCCTGCCCCTCCAGCGAGCTGAACCGGCGCCCGGCCAGCAGCCGCCGCTGGTCGGCCAGGTACGTGTCCAGGTCGGTGTAGAAGAGCTGGTAGCCGCGGGCGGCGGCCGGCGCCGGGATCAGCCGTACGGTCGCGCGGACGACGATCGCGAGCTGGCCCAGGCTGCCCAGCACGGCCTCGAACAGGGCCCGGTGCCGGCTGGGCGAGCAGCGCACCAGCTCGCCCTCGCCGGTCACCACCTCCAGCTCCAGCACGGTGTCGACCTGCATCCCGTACGTCTGGGTGGTGCCGCCGATGCCGCCGACCGAGATCGTCCCGCCGACGGACAGCTCGACGTAGTCGGTGAAGACCGGCGGGGTCAGGCCGTGCGCCAGCGTGGCGGTGACGAGCTGCAGCCAGGTCACGCCGGCGTCCACGACGGCCCGGTCGGACCGGATCTCGTGCACCTGGGCCAGCGTCGTCGAGTCCACCACCACCCCGGCGTGCACCTGGGACTGGCCGTCGGTGCTGTGGCCCTGCCCGCGCATCGACACCGCGATCCGGTGCCGGTCGGCGAAGCGGACCAGCGCCACGACGTCCCGGACCGAGCCCGGCCGCAGCACCGCGACCGGCGTCCGGTGCACGATGTGGCCGAAGTCGTCGGCCACCGCGGCCAGCACGGCCGGGTCGGTGGTCAGCTCCCCGTCCAGGTCCGGTACGGACACCGCGCCCGCCGGCGCGCCCTCGGCCGCCTCGGCCGCGGTGACCCAGCCGCCGCGCAGCGGGTCGAACGCGACGATCGCCGCCCCGGCCAGCGCGGTGCCGAGGAAACGGCGGCGGTCCAGGGAAAAGGACATCGGGTCCTCCGGTGGGCTGGCGGGCACGAGACCGCCAGCTAACACCACCGGACCTACGAGGTCTCTCCCAACAGCGCGTCCACGAACGACTCGGGCTCGAACGGGGCCAGATCGTCCGGCCCCTCCCCCAGCCCGACCAGCTTCACCGGCACGCCCAGCTCCCGCTGCACGGAGACCACGATGCCGCCCTTGGCCGTGCCGTCGAGCTTGGTCAGCACGATGCCGGTGACGTTCACGGCCTCGGTGAACACGCGGGCCTGCACGACCCCGTTCTGGCCGGTGGTGGCGTCCAGGACCAGCAGCGTCTCGTCGACCGCGGTCTGCTTCTCGATCACCCGCTTGACCTTGCCCAGCTCGTCCATCAGCCCGACCTTGGTGTGCAGCCGGCCGGCGGTGTCGATGATGACCGTGTCGACGCCGAGCTCGTCCTCGGTCTCGGTGCCGCGCTTGACCGCGTCGAACGCGACGCTGGCGGGATCGCCGCCCTCGGGCCCGCGGACCACTTGGGCGCCGACCCGGCTCGCCCACGTCTCCAGCTGGTCGGCGGCGGCGGCCCGGAACGTGTCGGCCGCGCCAAGCAGCACCGTGCGGCCGTCGGCGACCAGCAGCCGGGCGATCTTGCCGCAGGTGGTGGTCTTGCCGGTGCCGTTCACGCCGACCACGAGCAGCACCGCGGGACGGCCGTCGCCGTGCGGGACGGTGTGCAGGGTGCGGTCCATGTCCGGCTGCAGCGCGGTCACCAGCTCGTCGGCCAACAGCGCCCGCAGCTCGCCCTCGGAGCGGGTGCCGAGCACCTTGGTCCGGGTCCGCAGCCGCTCGACGATCTCACCGGTCGCGCCCACGCCGACGTCCGCGGTCAGCAGCGCGTCCTCGATCTCCTCCCAGGCGTCCTCGTCCAGCTTCTCCCGGGACAGCAGGGTGAGCAGGCCGCGGCCGAGGGTGGACTGGGAGCGGGACAGCCGGCCCCGCAGCCGGGCCATTCGCCCGGCGGCGGACTCCGGGATCTCCAGGCCCGGCCCGGTGGTGTCGACCGCGGTCCCGCCGCCCGGCTCCGCCTCCGGTTCGGTGTCGGCCTGCGGCCGTACGCCCGGCTCGACCTCGGTCCGCTCCTGCGGCGTCACCGGCGGCAGGGTCGCCGATCCACCCCGCCGGCGCGGCACCACGAAGGCGGCCACGGCGACGATCAGCACGACCAGGATGACGATCCCGAGGATCAGGAACTCCATGCCGTCGAGTCTCCCAGCCCGCCCCGCGAGGGTGTGTGGCGGTGGTGCCGGGGGGAACAATCCCGGCATGTTGCTCGTACGACCGCGCGGGAGCTTCCGCCAGGGGTTCGACGTGCTGGATCAGGGCGGGGCGCCGGTGGGCGCGTTCCTGGGGTCGGCCTGGCGGGAGAGCGGGCGGATCCAGGCCGGCGGCGAGGAGTGGGAGTTCCGGCGGGAGCGCTACCGCCGGCTCTCCCTGGCCGGCCCCCAGGGCGTGTACGCCGCGGCCGAGCGGGTCTCGCTGTGGTCGGGTCGCTGGCGGCTGACGACCGGCGGGCAGGCGTACGAGCTGGTGAAGGGTGGCTGGTTCTCCCGCCGGTACGAGTTGCTGGCCGGCGACGCGGTGGTCGGCGAGCTGGCGCCGCGGGGAGTGTTCGGCTCGAAGGCCGCGGTGGAGCTGCCACCCCAGCTCCCACCGGCGGTCCAGGTCTTCGTCATCGCCGTCGTCATGACCCTCTGGCGCCGCGAACAGAACTCCGCCAGCGGAGCCGCCGCCGGCGCCGCCGGCGCCTCCAGCTGAACCGCAACCCCGCACCGCACCCAAGTCCCGCCCGGGGGCTACGGAGGGCCGCCCCGACAAGCAGTGGACCTGATGGGGTCCTCCGCCCCCGGCGGGGCTCGGTGGAAGACCTCGGGCCGGGCCCCGCACCGCACCCGAGTCCCGCCCGGGGGTTACGGGGGCCGCCCCCGACAGGGACTAGGCGTGCAGGACTTGGGCGGGAAGGCGGGGGCTGGGGATTCTGTCGTCGGTGGTGACGAGGGGGCAGTCGAGTTCGACGGCGAGGGCGACGTAGAGGGCGTCGTAGGCGTTGAGGTGTCCGCGCAGGCCCCAGGCGCGGTCGAGGAGACCGTCGAGGGGGACGCGCTCGACCGGGGCGATGCGCAGGTCACCGACCGCGAGCGCGGCCCGTTCGGGCGAGATCGCGCGGGTCCGTTCCAGCCCGCGCAGGGCGGAGAGCACCTCCGCGTCGATCACCGCCGGCGCCACCAGCTGGCGGTCGTCCACGACCGCTTGCACGGATTCGGCACGCAGCGTGCGCAACAACAGCTCGAGGAGGGCTCCCGCGTCAATAACGCAGTACACGGGCGGCCCGCGTGTCGCGGTCGTGCCGCGACCCGTCCAGCGCCCCCGCGACGTCCACTTCCCGGACCGGCTCCCGCTGGGCCAGCGACGCCAGCCACTCCCGGGTCGACGGCTTGCCGGCGTCCCGCTCCAGCAGCTTCAGCACGTAGTCGGACAGCGTGATCTGATCCGCCGCAGCGCGCTCGCGCAACCGGCGGTGCAGATCAGGCGGCACGTCCCGTACCTGGATCACGGACACGAGACAAGATGTTAGCCCTCACCGGGCGTGTCTGTATTGCGACTAGGAAAACTTTGCTGCATTCGGCCGCAAGAATTTCCTCCGAACGGAGCGCCGGACGGAGCACCGACCGAGCCCCGGACGCGACGGGCGCGCAACGGGCGTGTGGCAGCCGTGAGCCGGCCGTGAGACCGCCGCGGGGCAGCCGTGAGACCGCAGTGAGACCGCCGCGGGACAGCCGTGAGACCGACGTGAGCCCGCCGTCAGACGGCCGGCGCGGTCGGCAGCCGGCACACGGTGACCACCCAGGAAGTCTGCCGTGAGACCCCGGCCTACGCGGACTCCCGCTCGCGCAGTCGCTGGCTGATCACGGTCGTGATCCCGTCGCCACGCATGCTCACGCCGTACAGCGCGTCGGCGATCTCCATCGTCCGCTTCTGGTGGCTGATGATGATGATCTGGCTGGTCGAGCGGAGCTCCTCGATCAGCGTCAGCAGCCGGCCCAGGTTGACGTCGTCGAGGGCGGCCTCGACCTCGTCCATGACGTAGAACGGCGACGGCCGGGCGCGGAAGATCGCGACCAGCAGCGCGACCGCGGTCAGCGACCGCTCGCCGCCGGACAGCAGCGACAGCCGCTTGACCTTCTTGCCCGGCGGCCGGGCCTCGACCTCGATGCCGGTGGCCAGCATGTCGTCGGGGTCGGTGAGCACCAGCCGGCCCTCGCCGCCCGGGAACAGCGTCGTGAAGACGGTCTCGAACTCGCGCGCCACGTCGTGGTACGCGGCGGCGAACACGTCGTGGATGCGCTCGTCGACGTCCCGGACCACGGTGAGCAGGTCCCGCCGGGTCGCCTTGAGGTCCTCCAGCTGGGTGGACAGGAACGCGTGCCGCTCCTCCAGCGCCGCGAACTCCTCCAGCGCCAGCGGGTTCACCTTGCCCAGCAGGGCCAGGTCGCGTTCGGCCCGGGCGGCCCGCTTCTCCTGCACCGCCCGCTCGTACGGCAGCGGCAGCGGCAGGTCCTTGCCCTCGGTCTCGGCCTTGACCAGGTCCGCGGCCGAGGGCGGCACGGGCTGGTCCGGGCCGTACTCGGCGACCAGCGCGTCGAGGTCGACGCCGAACTGCTCGACCGCGACGGTCTCCAGCTGCTCGATCCGCAGCCGCTGCTCGGCCCGGGCGACCTCGTCGCGGTGCACCACGTCGGTGAGCCGCTCCAGCTCGGTGGCCAGCTCGCGGCTGGACGTGCGCAGCGCGAGCAGCTCGCCCTCCCGGACGACCCGGGCCTGCTGGGCCGCGTCCCGGTCGGCGACCGCGATCTCCAGCGAGCCGGCGATGCGGGTCAGCGCGGTCTGGGCCGCGGTCGCGACGGCGGCGGCGACCGCGGCGCCGCGGGTCCGGGCGGCCCGGCGCTCCTCCAGCCGGGCCCGGGTGGCCCGCTCGGTCTGCGCCGACCGCAGCAGCTGGTCGGCCCGGCCGGACAGGGCCCGGACCCGCTCCTCGCCGGTACGGACGGCCAGCCGGGCCTCCATCTCGGCCTGCCGGACGTCGGCCCCGCGGGCCTGCAGCGCGTCCCGCTCGTCGGTGGAGGGCTCCTCGTCGACCGGGATCTCCTCGGCCGCGCTGAGCCGCCCCTCCAGGTCGGCCAGCCTGGCCACGTCCTGCTCGCGGGCGTCCGCGGCGGCGGCCCGGGCCTTGTCCATCCGGTCGGCCTCGGCCGCGGCCGAGCGGGCGCCGGCGCCGAGCCGGCCCAGCTGCTCGGCGACGGCGTTGAGCTGCGCGTCGGACTCGTTCAGGCGGGACAGCGCGACGTCGACACCGCGGCGGGCCTCGTCGGCGGCGGTCTTGGCCTCGGCCAGCTCGGTCGCGGCCGCGGCCCGCGTCGTCTCGGCCTCGCCCAGCTTGGTCTCGGCCTCGTCGACCGCGGCCTGGACCTCGATCACGCTCGGCGCGCTGGCCGAGCCGCCGACGGCCCAGTCGGTGCCGAGCAGGTCGCCCTCGGCGGTGACCGCGCGGACGCCGGCGTGCGACTCGACCAGCGCGTGGGCCGCGTCCAGGTCGGCGACCACGGCGACCAGGTCCAGCGCGCGGGCCAGCGCGGGCCGCAGCGCCGCCGGCGCCTCGACCAGGTCCAGCGCCCACTCGGCCCCGCCCGGCAGCGCCGGCCACCCGGGGCGGTCCACCGCGGCAACGAGCCCGGGCAAAGGGAGGCCGGGTGCGGGCGGCGACCCGTCGCCGGACGACCCGCGAGGAAGAGCGAGGGGAGCGCCGCCCACCAGCAACCCCGCGCGGCCGCCGTCCTCCTCCTTGAGTACTCGCAGCGCGTCGGCGGCGTCGGCCGGCGAGCCGACCGCGACCGCGTCCGCGATGCCGCCGAGCGCGGCCGCCAGCGCGGGCTCGTGCCCGGGCCGGACGGTCAGCAGCGCGGCGACGGAGCCGAGCAGGCCGGGCAGCCGGGCCCCGGCCGCGAGCAGCGCGCCGGCGCCGTCCTTGCGGGTCAGCCCGAGCGCGAGCGCGTCCTTGCGGGCGGTCCAGGTGGCCCGGTCCCGCTCGGCCTCGCGCTCGGCCTCGCCCAGCGCCCGGACCCGGGCCCTGGCCTCGTCGTACGCGGCGACCGCGGCCTCGTGCCGCTCGTCCAGCCCGAGCTCGCCCTCGTCCAGGGCGCCGACCTGGCCCTGCAGCGCGTCGAACTCGGCCTGGGCCGCGGACGCCCGCTCCCGGGCCTCGGCCGCGGCGGCGGCGAGCCGGTCGATCTCCTCGGCCTTGGCCGTCAGCCGGGTCCGGACGGCCTCGACCTGGCCGCCGAGGCGGGCCAGCCCCTCGCGGCGGTCGGCCACGGCGCGGACGGCGGCGACCAGTGCGCGCTCGGCCGCGGCCAGCGCCCGCTCCAGCTCCTGCCGCTCGGCCACCGCCTCGCCCAGCCGGCCACGGTCGTCCTCCAGGGCGTCGCGCAGCGACTCCTCCTGGGCCCGGACCTCGGCCGCCTCGGCCTCCATCGCGGCCGGGTCGCGCCCGGTCCGGGCGTCGTCCTGGGAGGCGGACAGGTGCCGGCCGCGCTCGGCCGCCAGCCGGTGGGTGCCGCGGAAGCGCTCCTCCAGGGCGGACAGCCGGTACCAGGTCTCCTGGGCCCGGGCCAGGGCCGGCGCGTCGGCGGCGATCGCCGCCTCCAGCTCGGTCTCCCGGGCCTGGGCCGCGGCCAGGTCGCGCTCGACGACCGTGCGCCGCTCCCGGACCGCGCCCTCGTCGGCGACCTCGCGGGCCAGCGACGTACGCAGGCCGTCGAGGTCGTCGGCCAGCAGCCGGAGCCGGGCGTCGCGCAGGTCGGACTGGACGGTGGCGGCACGGCGGGCGACCTCGGCCTGCCGGCCCAGCGGCTTGAGCTGGCGCCGCAGCTCGCCGGTGAGGTCGGTGAGCCGGGTGAGGTTGGCCTGCATCGCGTCCAGCTTCCGCAGCGCCTTCTCCTTGCGCTTGCGGTGCTTCAGGACGCCGGCCGCCTCCTCGATGAAGCCGCGCCGGTCCTCGGGCTTGGCCTGCAGCACGGAGTCGAGCTGGCCCTGGCCGACGATGACGTGCATCTCGCGGCCGATGCCGGAGTCCGAGAGCAGCTCCTGGATGTCCAGCAGCCGGCAGGACGAGCCGTTGATCTCGTACTCGCTCTCGCCGGAGCGGAACATCCGGCGGGTGATGGAGACCTCGGTGTAGTCGATCGGCAGCGCGCCGTCGGAGTTGTCGATGGTCAGCGTCACCTCGGCCCGGCCCAGCGGCGGCCGGCCGGCCGTGCCGGCGAAGATGACGTCCTCCATCTTGCCGCCGCGCAGGGCCTTGGCGCCCTGCTCGCCGAGCACCCAGGCCATCGCGTCCACGACGTTGGACTTGCCGGAGCCGTTGGGCCCGACGACGCAGGTGATGCCCGGCTCGAAGCGCAGGCTGGTGGCCGAGGCGAAGGACTTGAAGCCCTTCAGCGTGAGGCTCTTGAGGTGCACGACTCTCCGGTAGCGGACGGCGGCTGGGCCGGCTCGGGGAAGGGCCCTCGTGCAGACGGTACCTGGTCCCCGGACCTGATCCGCGCCCGCCGCTCGGCCGCACGCAGGAGGTTGCCCGCGGCGACGCCGAGGTGCAGGTTTGGTTGTGAACCGGCACGACCGGACGTCGAGCACGGCGCGTCACCACGCGACCGATGCGGAAGTTCGGGCGTACGCGTACGCGGCGCGACCAGGCGCGGTGTCGCGCGTGTGTGCCGGGACGTCAGGGGTGCGCGACCACCAGCGGCGCTACCGCGCTGGGAGATCGCTGCATCGCCCGCGTCCGATCCGGGACGCGGTGTCACGGTGGGCCGGCAACCGGCCGGCCCGGACCTCAGGCCAGGACGGGTTCGGGCAGCTCGGAGAGCCGCCGGAGACCACGCTCCAGATCACTGGTCTCGCGCTCGGTACGCAGTCTCGTGACCTCGGCTTCCAGGTCGCGTACTCGCGAACGCAGGAACGTCACCTCGTCTACGAGACGACGATCCGAAACAGAACCGACATAGCCGAGAAGGGCCTTCGCCATCTCGTGGGCCTCCACACCAGACGCTTCGGTGGGTCTTGGAAGGGGCACGCGAACCAAGGCATGACCCGGTGCGTGCAACAGGTATAGGGTCGCACGGACCGGCACGACGGTCAACGTCCTGGTCGCTGCGTGTGTCCACAGCGTGTTAACGCTCTGCGAACCCGGTGATCCCTCCGCGCGAATCGGCCCAGCGTTCGACTACCGTCCGTACGCGTCCGGGGCTGCCTGGTCCGTTCAGGGCGTCGAGCAGGGCCTGTACGGACGGGCGCGGCCCCTCCGCGACGACCTCGACCCGGCCGTCCTCCAGGTTGGCGGCCCAGCCGACCAGGCCGAGCTCCAGCGCCCGGGCCCGCACCCACCAGCGGAAACCGACTCCCTGCACGCGCCCGTGCACCCAGGCCGTCAGCCGTACGTCCGGCCCGGGCACGGTCACCACCGGCCGCGGCGCGGCCGCGGCTGGCAGCGCGGGCAGAAGTAGGACGAGCGGTTCATGAACGGCTCCCGGCGGATCGGCGTGCCGCAGCGCCGGCAGGGTTCGTCCCGGCGGCCGTACACGTCCAGTGAGCGGTCGAAGTAGCCGCTCTCCCCGTTGACGTTCACGTAGAGCGAGTCGAACGAGGTGCCGCCGGCGTCCAGTGCGGCGGACATCACGTCCTGCGCCCCCTGGACCACGGCGGCCACGGCCGGGCGGGTCAGCGTCTCGGTCGGCCGGGCGTAGTGCACCCTCGCCCGCCAGAGCGCCTCGTCGGCGTAGATGTTGCCGATGCCCGAGACGAGCGACTGGTCCAGCAGGGCCCGCTTGATCCCGGTCCGCCGCCGCCGCAGCGCCGCGGTGAACGCGGCCAGGTCGAAGGCCGGGTCCATCGGGTCGCGTCCGATGTGCGCGATCACCGCCGGCACCCCGTCGACGGTCGGCTCCACCGACAGCCCGCCGAACGTGCGCTGGTCGACGTAGCGCAGCTCCCGGCCGCCGTCGGTGAACGCGAGCCGGGCCCGCAGGTGCGGGCCGTCCGGCGTCTCCGGCGGCTCGACCAGCAGCTGGCCGCTCATCCCGAGGTGGCCGAGCAGCGCCTCGTCGGTGCCGGACAGCGGCAGCCACAGGTACTTCCCGCGCCGCCGGGCGGCGGTCAGCGTCCGGCCGGTGAGCCGGGCGACGACGTCGTCCGGGCCGGCGACGTGCCGGCGGGTCGCCCGCGGGTGCAGCAGCTCGGCCTTCGCGACCGTCCGGCCGACGACCCAGCGCTCCAGGCCGGTGCGGACGACCTCGACCTCGGGCAGCTCGGGCACCCGGCCACGGTAGCCCCGGGGTACGACCGGGTAGATCATGCGGCCATGGAGTACGAGCAGAGCCGCCGCATGCCGGCCGCCGCCGACGTCGTGTTCGACATCATGTCCGACGTCGACACCATGCAGCGCTGGCTGCCGACGACGATGGAGGTCGCCGACGCCGGGCCGGACCGGGTGCACGTCGAGGGTGAGGCCGGCGGCCACCACTACGCCACCGACGGGCTGTTCCGGGCGGAGAAGCAGCAGCTGCGGATGGAGTGGGGCAGCGAAGGGCCCGACTACGCCGGCTGGGCGCAGGTCTACCACGAGGGCGACGACGCGTCCGAGGTGAACCTGCACCTGTCGTTCTTCGGCGACCAGCCGGAATCGCACCGCGGTGCCGCCGCCGACCGCATGCGCGAGGGCATGCAGGAGGCGCTGGAGCGCCTGGAGGAGGAAGTGCGCCACCGCTCCAACGCCTGACCGCCCGACCCGCCGGCCGCACCGGCGAGGTGGTGGACCCGGAGGTACGGGGGCCGCTCCCGGCTATTTACGGCCCTGGAGGGTGGTCCAGGCGGCTTCGGCCGCCTTCTGCTCGGCTTCCTTCTTGCTGCGCCCGGCGCCGCTGCCGAAGGACTCGCCGCCGACCCGGGCCATCGCCGTGAACGACTTGGCGTGGTCCGGGCCCTCCTCGCTCAC